>JAEMQD010000053.1:0-14099 GCA_022759035.1 Thiotrichales bacterium | reverse complement strand
AAGCGTTTAGATGATGCTAAAAAGCAAGAAGACGAAAAGCGTAAAGCCGATGAAGCTAAGAAAAAGCTAGACGATCAGAAGCGTGCCGATGAAGAAAAGAAAAAACAAGACGCACTAAAGCAACAAGAAGAAGCCAAGAAAAAAGCAGAAGCCGAGTTGAAGAAAAAAGCGGAACAAGAGGCAAAAGATAAGGCAGAAGCAGATCGTAAAGCTAAAGAAGCGAAAGAGCAGGCACAACGTGAAGCATCGTTGAAGAAAGCGCTACAAGCAGAGCGTGAAGCTGAAGCAAAAGCAGCGAATACCGCGATGGTACAAAAAGAACGGTCAACATGGATTAGTGCAATTGGTGCAAAAGTGCAACGCGCTTGGACGAGAGATACTAATGAAAATGTGGTTTGTGACGTTTATACACGCCAGACGCGTGATGGCGACGTAAAAGAAGTGCGTGTGCAAAATTGCCAAGGAGACGCTTCAGATGCTTATAAACGTTCGGTAGAGCTGGCAGTTCGTCGCGCTTCACCTTTACCCAAAGCGCCTTCTGATGAAGTATTTAAGAGCGAAATTATTTTTATTTTTAGACCCCAGTAATGGAGGGATGTTATGCGATTTCAAGGAAAGATGATGCATCAACAAATTAAAACGGTAATAGCAGGCTTAGCCTTGTTAGTGAGTTTGGCTGCACTTGCTGATGATCCAGTTCGTGTTGAAATTACAGGTGGAACAGAACAGTCTTATCCCATTGCGGTAACTCCGTTTAAAAATCAGGTCGCGATTGCCAACCCTGATTATAACATCGCACAAATTATCCGTGACGACTTGGGGCGTTCGGGTAGTTTTAATCCTATGCGCGAAGCAGATATGTCACCTGTTATGGTCGCTGGTGATCTTAATTTAGATTATTGGCGTAAAGTTGGACAAGATTACGTTGTTATTGGTGAAGTGCGCCCACAAGGCACAGATATGTATCAAGTTGATATGCGCTTAATTAATAGCTTAAACCAACAAGAGCTCGTTGCACGTCGTTGGAATGGTGTTTCAGGGCAGTTGTTGCGTGCGGCAGCACACCAAATGTCTGACGCTATTTATAGCGCAATCACAGGACGTGGTGGTGCTTTTGATTCACGTATGGCTTACATTCGCATCGATCGTACGCCAGGTAAGCGTAAAATGTTTTTGTTAGAAGTTGCTGATTCTGATGGTTATGCACCGCGTACTATTTTACGTTCTTACATGCCGTTAATGTCGATTAGTTGGTCGCCAGACGCAACGCGATTGGCTTATGTTTCTTTTGAAAATCGCAAGCCAGAAGTCATTATTCAAAGTCTAGATGGACGTTTACGTCAGAGCGTTGCTTCATTTGATGGTATTAATAGCGCGCCTGCTTGGTCGCCAGATGGTCGTAGTCTGTTAATGACTTTGTCGAAAGGTGGTAACCCAGACATTTATGTGATGGACGTGGCAACACGCCGCTTAACACAACTCACTTTTGACCCCGCGATTGAAACAGAGGCGACATGGGCAGCCGATGGGCAATCCATTTTCTTTAACTCTGACCGTCGTGGACAACCACAAGTGTTCCAAGCAAGTTTAGCAAGTCCAAGAGATGTAAAACGTATTACTTTTGATGGCAAATACAATGCTAAACCGATTGCTTCTCCTGATGGACGCTATATTGCTTATATCCGTCAAGATGTTGGTGGGTTTAAGATAACGACGCAAGATTTAACAACGGGTGACTCAAAAGTTATTTCTAGTACGGGGTCGGATGAATCGCCAAGCTTTTCACCTAATGGTGATATGATTGCTTACTCGTATAACGATTATCGTGGCGGCGTTATCGCGGTTTTATCTCGTAATGGTCGAGCCTTTACGAAACTGAATATCGCAGGGGATGTGCGTGATCCAGCTTGGGGTCCGTTAACCACTGCACAATAAATTGTAATGAATTATCGCTAGGAGTCTTTTATGAAAAACTTATCTCGTATCGCCTTATTATCTGCTGTTTCTATTTTGTTGGCGGCGTGTTCTGATCCACCTGTTGATGATAGTGCTGCTAATAAAGCGACTGTAGTCGACGGTGCGATGGGGAATGGCATGTCCAGCAATGGACTTAAAGGAATGGACCTAAATGCTTTGGGCGCGATGTCAGCATTAGAAGATGATAAAAACTATGCAGTTGGCGGTGTTCAACCAACAATTTATTTTGGTTTTGATCAGTTTTCTTTAGACGACAAGGCGCAAGCAGTTGTTTCACATTATGTTCGTTACTTGTCAACTAAGCCTAATTTACCTATAGTGCTAGAAGGCAACTGCGACGAACGTGGTAGCAGTGAATACAATATGGCACTTGGCGAACGTCGTGCTAAAGCAGTACGTGATGCGTTAGTTGTCTCTGGTATTGCCACATCACGCATTAAAGTTGTTAGCTTTGGTGAAGAAAAACCTGCAGCTGAAGGTCATGATGAGACAGCTTGGGCTTTAAATCGCCGTGTTGATATGAAGTTTCCGCAACAATAAATTGTAAACGCTGCGCGTTGTGAAGGAGTGTCATAATGGTTAAAAATGCATCTCTTATGATGATGATAGCTGCTAGTGCGCTATTGTCTTTGAATGCTTGTGCAGAACGGGCTGACGTTGTTGAGTACGATCCGAGTGTGCCAACGGTGGTTCCTAAAACTGCAGCGGCAGAAGTTGGCATAATGAGCTATGTAAACGATAAGTTTAACCGTTTAGAACGCCAGCTTGAAGATAATGCAGATCGCATGGATCGCTTAGAGCGTGATAGTGATCGTCTAAAAGCGCTCGAAGCTAAAGTGGACGCATTAGAAAAAAAACTAGCACAAACGACAACCACTTCATCCACGCCAGCAGCAGATGGTGCTGTAACAGATAAGTTGACGACGAATGCGACGGCTAAAGCGCCGATGTCTGAAGCAGATAATGAGGCTGCGCAAGCAGAGTACAAAAAAGCATTCGATCAATTGATGGCTGGAAAGTATGCCGAGTCTGGAAAGTTGTTTAAGGCTTATGTAGATAAATATCCAGATTCAGATCAAACCGGTAATGCTTACTATTGGTTGGGTGAGACCTATTTTGTTGCTAGCAAGTATGACTTGGCTTTAAAGGCGTATACAGAGTCGGCAAAACGCGAAGGTCCAAAAGCGGCAGAAGCATTGTACAAACAAGGCGAATGCTATGTGGAACTTAAAAAAACAAAAGAGGCTAAACAAGCCTTTGAAGAAGTTAAAAAGCGTTTTCCTGGTAGTTCGGCCGTTAAGCAAGCGGATAAAGCCCTTGCGGACATGAAGAAATAAGTAAAACCGATATGACCATTGCGCATGCGCCTATTGCGGTTGTTTTATTGTCTGGTGGCTTAGATTCAGCAACCACCTTAGCCTTGGCAAAGTCGCAGGGTTACCTTTGTCACGCGATTAGCTTTAATTATGGCCAACGTCATGCTGCCGAATTGGCGGCAGCTAAGCGCTTAGCGCAGACGCTAGGCGCAGAAAGCTACCGCGTGGTGAACATTGATCTCGCGCAAATGGGTGGTTCTGCGTTAACTGACGATAGTATCCCTGTTCCTGAGACAGCGACAACTGGCATTCCACTTACTTATGTGCCAGCACGTAATACCGTGTTTTTATCTTATGCGCTTGCTTTAGCAGAAGTGCTTGAAGCGCAGCATATTTTTATTGGCGTTAATGCGGTTGATTATTCGGGCTATCCAGATTGTCGCCCTGAGTTTATTGCCGCTTTTGAACAATTAGCAAATTTGGCGACGCGCTCTGGTGTAGAAGGGAAGGCTTTTCATATTCATGCGCCATTGCAGCATTTATCTAAAGCACAAATTGTTCAGTTGGGTACAGAATTAGGTGTCGACTTTAGCCAGACGGTATCTTGTTATCAGGCAGATGATTCAGGAAAAGCATGTGGTCGATGTGACGCTTGTCGTTTACGTAGAGAAGGCTTTTTACAAGCTGGCTTAAAAGATGTAACGCTTTATCAAACATCAATGTGACAAAATAATGACACTAAAGGCTTGCAATTTTATGAAGGCCTGCTATAATTAACAGTATCGAGCGGGTTGTTAGCTCAGTCGGTAGAGCAGCTGACTTTTAATCAGTTGGTCGCTGGTTCGAATCCAGCACAACCCACCAAATATAAAACCTAGCTAGTTGGCTGGGTTTTTTTATGTCCATAAGAAAAATAGTTAATTTCTTTGTTGTTTTTTTGCAACAAATTGGTTAATCTATAGCTACAGAATTGTATTGTTGTTTTTTATTGACTCAAGAGGGTATGTCATGACTAAATTAAATTTGTTCGCAATGGCTGTTGCAGGTCTTGTTCTAGCTGGTTGTTCTTCTACACCAACAGAAGAAGGTACTAAAACGACTGCTGCTCCAGCTGCTCCAGTTGTTGGTGCAGGTGCAGCTGCTGACCGTGCTTCAACTGACGTTGCTAAAGTGTACTTCGACTTTGATCGTGCTGAAATCAAAGCTGAATACATGGGAGTTATCAAATCACAAGCTGCTTTCTTAAATGCAAACACTTCTAAATCTGTTACTTTAGAAGGTAACTGTGACGAACGCGGTACACGTGAATATAACCTAGCTTTAGGTGAACGTCGTGCTCAGTCAGTTGCTGATGTACTGAAAGCTGAAGGCGTTGCTGCTAACCGTATTAAGACTGTAAGCTTCGGTGAAGACCGTCCAGCTGTTGAAGGTCATAACGAAAGCGCTTGGGCTAAAAACCGTCGCGTAGAATTCAACGTTCAGTAATTATTGAACATCTCGAATTCTTCGATGATAATAAAAAGCCTTCTTGGGTAACCAAGAAGGCTTTTTTGTTTTTAATTGTTATGCATTAATTTGTTTTTGCTATTTTTTAGGTTTTGTTGTTTATATGTCAATCATGGTTCGCAAGTATTTGTCTGATTATCAGCCGCCAACTTTTTTAATAGAAAAAGTATCTTTGTGTTTTGTATTAAATAATACGAATACTAAAGTGAAGGCGCGCTTAACAGTAAAACGTAATAAAACGGTTTCTGCCGTTAATCGCTTAGCCTTGGTTGGTGAAGATATTGCGTTATGTCGTGTTGCGGTCAATGATCGAACATTGTTACCAGATGAATATCAGTGTACACCAGAGTCGCTAGTTCTTGATCTGTTAGAAGATGAAGCCATTATTGACATAGAAACAGAAATTAATCCGTTGAATAATTTACGCTTGGAAGGGCTTTATGTTTCTGACGGTGTATTTTGTACGCAGTGTGAGGCGGAAGGTTTTAGACGCATTACCTATTTTTTAGATCGTCCTGATGTGATGGCGATTTACACAACGCGTATTGAATCTCCTAAATCATTAGCACCTGTTTTACTGTCTAACGGTAATTTAATTGAGCAAGGCGAACTTTCCGATGATTGGCACTATGCCGTATGGCATGACCCTTATCCTAAGCCTTGCTATCTATTTGCGCTTGTTGCTGGGGATTTGGTTTGCGCACAGAGAAACTTTACGACCGCAGAGCAACGTCAAGTTTCTTTAGAGGTTTATGTTAAGGCGCATAATGCAACGCGTTGTGAACATGCGTTGGTATCGCTGGCAAAGGCCATGCGATGGGATGAGACGGCATTTGGGCGTTGTTACGATTTGGACCGCTATATGATCGTTGCAGTTGACGATTTTAATATGGGGGCAATGGAAAATAAGGGATTAAACGTATTTAATGCCCGCTTTGTATTGGCCGATCCACAAACCGCGACGGATACGGATTATGTCAATATTGATAGTGTGATTGCACATGAGTATTTCCATAATTGGACAGGTAATCGTGTGACTTGTCGTGACTGGTTTCAGTTAACCTTAAAAGAAGGCTTAACGGTATTTAGAGACCAACTATACACAGAGCAAACCTTATTGGGTAAAGTTAAACGTATTGAAGACGTACGATTGTTACGAAATGCCCAGTTTGCTGAAGATGCGAGTCCCTTAAAACATCCGATTCAACCAGCCTCCTATGTAGAAATGAACAATTTTTATACGGCGACAGTCTATGAAAAGGGTGCGGAAGTTGTTCGAATTTATCAAACCTTACTGGGTGAGTCAGGCTTTAGAAAAGGTATGGATTTGTATTTTCAACGCCATGATGGTCAAGCTGTGACCGTACATGAGTTCAGACAAGCCATGGCAGATGCAAATAATATCGATCTTTCACAAATGCATGCTTGGTATACACAAGCAGGTACGCCACGTTTAAGTATTGAGCAGGCATGGTTTGCTGAGTCTGGTCAGTTAGTGATAACAGCGACTCAAAGTTTAACAACAGTAACTGCGTTTCAACCATTGCTAATGCCAATTTCTTTGGCTTTTTTCACCGCTTCTGGGCAGCGTTTGATTGCAAAACTAGCGCAAGGCGAAGGCAGTTGGCAGGGTAGTGAGGGTGTGTTATGGTTGAGAGCGACGCAGCAACAATTTGTTTTTAGCGACCTAAGTGAAGCGCCTCGCTTGTCGGTGTTGCGAGACTTTTCTGTACCAGTCGTACTGGAAATGTCGAGAGATTTGAATGATTGGTTGTGGCAAGCACAGTATGACGATGATTTATTTAATCGTTGGGAAGCTTGGCAGCAAGTGTGGATGACGGTCATTTTATCTGGTGTTTCATCTTTAAAAGATGGAAGAAATATGGCAATGCCAGAAAATTTATTGTCCGTTATTCGTGCAATGTTATTGGATAGTGCTTTGCCTAAGGCATGGTTAGCTGAAGTATTGCGCTTGCCTAGTTTTGATTATTTAGCGCAGCAATTGCCTGTATTATTGGTGGATGAGTTGTTGCTTGCCATTAAAAATTTACGTTTATGGTTGACAGAATCGCTTTCTGAGACGCTTTGGCAATGTATTGATCGCTTGTCTGATGAAACGGAGCATTTTGTTTTTGATGCTGAAAGAATGGGACAGCGTGCGTTAAAGCATTTATTGTTGTCACTATTGGCGCATGCTAAAGATGCGCGTGCATTTTCTTGGGCATTTGAGCAAGTTGTATTAGCACAAAATATGACTAATATGCAGGCTGCACTAACGATGTTGGTGCATAATAATGCGCCACAGGCAGAGGAGGCTTTGCACTTATTCTATACACGTTGGCAAGATGTTAGCTTAGTGCTAGATAAGTGGTTTAATGTTCAAGCAAGTAATCCTAATCTCGATCAAGATGCCTTAATTCAACTTTGTGCGCATCCTCGGTTTTTGTTGACTAACCCTAATCGAGTGCGCAGCGTATTGGGCGTTTTTGGTCGTGCAAACCCTACAGCATTTCATCAAAAATCGGGTTGGGGGTATCGACTATTGGCTGAAAAAATTATCGAAGTAGATGCCATTAATCCACAAGTCGCTTCGCGTTTGGTTCAGGCATTTAATAGCTGGCAAAGCTTACCATCAGAGCGACATAACTTAGTTAAACAAGTTCTTTCGACACTATCTTTGCAGCACAATTTGTCGAAAGATTTGCAAGAAGTGTTGGGCAGTTTATGTGATGAAAAAGCCTAGGACTAGTTGGTATCGCGTCGGTATTATTCTACTGCTTGTTATCTTAGGGTGGCAGCGTGGTTTGGCTGCAAACAACATGGAAAACGAACAACCAGTTGTGTTGTTCGTTTCTCAGAAAAGCGATGCCGAACGACAAGCAAGTCAAGCGGTCTTGGCGGGCTTAAAGCAACGCCTTGGTGCTAATACGCCTATTAAGTTGATCGATACGGCGCAGTACACGACAATAGCAAAAGCTTGGCATGCGGTGATGCAGCTTAAGCCGTTGGCTGTTGTCGGACCGATGCAACGAGATGATGTGCGCGCGCTGTTAGCATTGAAACCCCAATTACCAGTCATTGCGCTTAATCAAACCGAAGAAAGTTCTCCCCATGTTTGGCAATTTGCGCTGCAGTCAGAGTTACCTATTTATCAATTAGCAACGCATTTAGCAGAAAAAGGGATTGATCAGTTATTACTGTTAACGCATCAATCAACAACAGCGCTAAAGTTATCTCAAACTTTACTTTCCGTTGCCGATGCAAAATTTGTTGATCGCGTTAGTTATAAAAATGCACAACAGATTATGCCTGCAACGGCCTTGCTGTTAAGAACAACAAAGGGAAAACAACGTATTCTTGCGCTGGAAACTTTATTGGGCGAAAGTGTTAATGGGCACCCTTGGATGCGTCAAGATGCGGATGCCTTAATTGTTATCGCTCCGCTTGAAGATGCACTCGCCTTATCTTACCAAGTTGATTATTTGTGGGGACAAGACCTATCGTTGTATTGGATAGATAGTGGAACTAATCAATTGAAAGATTATGTACACAGTGCGGCTAATTGGGGTCGGATGAAAACAATTTTGCCAAATTATGTTGTATCTGCAATGCAACCTAACGAGCGAGAAGAAGGCATCGCCAAAAGCTTTTTTAGTGCTTTGGGTGAGGATGCAGGTCAATTGTTGCAACTCAATTTAGCTAATAACGGTGCCTGGCTTGACGGCAGTGTTTTGACTGGGCAAATGGGAGAGTTGACCTTGGATTCAGACAATAGGGTACAAGTAAAGCTGCCTATCGTTTGGTTAGGGGATGGGCACGTTGATATTGTTGAAGAATAATTCAATAAGCTTTTTCTAACGATCTTTTTGATTTTCATTGCTATATATTTTTTCAATATTCACCTTCAGGAAGGCTAGTTTTGGTCGATAAGACTAGCGATAGACTGATTAAATAAGGTTAAGTTGTGTCGGACTTTAATGCATTAGATTTAGATAGTTTAGACGCGTTGCTTGATGCTGCCGAAGTTGAAGTTGCAACGGCTGCGGAAGTTGAATCTAAACAAAATGAATCGGAAACAGTAGCGGAAGACTTAACTTCAATGGAAGTTAAGGATGCGCGTTCGGGGGAAGCCGAAGATTTGGCTGCGCCAGTGCCCGAGCAAGTAACTGTGCCCGATCCTAACGCAAGTGATGGATTGGCGATTGAGCCAGCAGCGATGCCAGAATTTGAGGCGGCTGCAAGCCATGTCACCCCACCAGAAGATGAGTTGCCGTTAAAGTCTGAGATTTCAGATCGCCCAGAGCGGGACTTTAACAGCACCAAAAAACCAAAACAAACTGAAGCATGGACGGAAGCAGAAATGGATTCAATTAAGAAACTGATCATTATATTTGGTAGTGTCACTATCGTACTTGTCCTCGGTGCCATTGGTGTTGGTTTGGGTGGATTGTTTGCGACGCCAAAACCAGATACGACGTTGATAGAAAAAATAGATGAAATTAAAAATGACGTAGGACAATCTTACTTGCTTGTAGAAGATGCTGGAAAACAGGCAAAAACGATGAGTGGGCAATTATCTGACGTAGCGACACAGTTAGCAGATATTGCCGAAAGTATCGAACAGATTAAGAGCAAACCCGTAGTGTCGCAAGCGCCTCAGAATGCACCAACGAAAGTGTTGTCTGCTGCTGAGCGCAAAGCCGCAATGCGTGAGGAGGCTCAGGCTCATGAAGAGGTAGATGCTGAAGATGCTGGTGGTGCGACTGATAAACAGGAAAAACCTGTTAATTCAGCTCAAGTCACTGCTATTTCCGCCGATATCTCTGATGTGAAGAAGCGTTTGATTGCAACACAAAAGTTGCTTGAAACGATTCAAAAACAATCTGAAGCTTTACAACTACAGTCCCAGGTACTTACTGATACGGTTAAGTCAGTTGAGACAGAGGTTAAGGCACACAAGTCCGTCGCTAAGGCGAGCAGTGTACCAAAACCTGTAGTTGCAAAAAAAGCAACGGATGATAAGGCGGCTGCACCGACTGTGGTGCAGGTGAAGCCGGCAGATGATCCCCAGTGGCGTGCTCGTTGGAGTCAGCAAATGGGTAAATCGGATGGATTTCCTTAGGATAAATAAGATGATCTATACAAAAAGCTGTTTAAAAAAACAGATGCACATTGACCTAAGCTGGCAATGGGAGAGAGAGAAAAATGAAATATATACGAAGGAATCATCATCATGAAACATTTGATCCCCTTGCTAAGTTTAGCAATTGTTAGTTCGGTCGCTGTTGTTGGTTGTACAACGAATACAGGCGTTGCTAAGTCTGAAACAGCTAAACCAGTTGCTGTCGCTGCTAAAGAGCGCGTTCGTATCTCGGCGGTAGGTTACGGTACAGAAAGTTTGTATGAAGCTTATACGCCTGGTCAGCGTCGTCTGATGGCTATTCGTGCTTCTAAATTAGATGCCTACCGTTCGCTAGCAGAACAAATTAATGGTGTCAAAATTGAAGGAAACACGACAGTTGGCGCGATGGCTGTAAAGAGCGATTCATTCCGTGCTAAAGTAAATGCATTAGTACGTGGTGCGCGCGTAACAAGTGTAACGCCAATGGCTGATAACAATTATGAAACCGTTATTGAAGTTTTTGTAGATCGTGAGTTCTTTGACAATTATTTGTCTTATAGCGATCAGGCGGCTAATTCGCCAACAAAATCAAGTTGCGGTACGAATTGTTTTGACCCAGATGATTTGGCTCCACGTTAATAAAATAACGCCCATGGGCGTTATTTAATAGATTAGTTGGAGAGATATATGAAAAAGCAGCCAGTAAAAATTGTATTTTGGTGCGTTACTTTTTTAATGTTAACACAGCAAGTGTGGGCAGCTTCGAGTATTTCAACACGCGTTAAGGTGGTTGAAGAAAAAATTCGTTTACACGATAAGAAGTTGCGTGCACTTGCTGCTCAGCAAGAACTAACCAATAAGCAAATTGAAGCATTAAAAGCGGCACGAGCTGAAGCAGAAAAAGCGATGGAAGTGAAAGCAGAGGCAGCAAAAAAGGCAGCCAGTGTTCGGTTAGCCGCCGTAAAGGCAAAACAACAACAAGAGGCAATTGCAGCAAAAGAAAACACTAAGTCGGTAACTAATGTTTCTTTGCATACAGATCCTGCCAGCTACGCCTTTCCGTAAAAGAAAGTCGTAGCCATTACTTGGTGATTAGTAGTTTGTTGTATATTCGTTGTTAATAAAGCGATTGAGTTCTATAAATTGTTCATTCATTCGACGTAATGATTTATGTGTTGCACGTATAATTGCACGCATTACATGATAAACCACGTGTGGATGTGTTAGCAGTAACTTTTCAAGATCAGTACGTTGAATGCAAAATAGTTCTGTTTCACCGTGAGCACGTAGCGTCATACTGTGCGTTTCACCATCAATAAAGCCCATTTCGCCGGCTAAGTCACCTGGTTGTAGTGTATGAATATGCAACCACTCTGTTGGAGAGATGTCTTTAGTGACATCAATTTTACCATGTAGAATAACGTATAGCGTGTGTGTTGCTTCACCTGAAGTAAACAATACCGCTTCATTACTAAGCTGCTTGAAAGTGATGATTGATGCCAATACGGCGCAGTCGTCTTCAGTTAGATCTTTACCAAGTGTTGAATTTAAAATTTTGTGGCATTGAGAATCGCTCATGGATACCTCTTTTATGAAATTAATAATGTGGTTAAAATGTGGCAGTAAATACGCGATAGGCTAATAAGATCATTAACGCCAACGTGTTCATCAATTTTATGAATGCTTTCATTCAGCGGCCCTAGCTCGATGACTTGTGCGCCAGTTGGTGCAATGAAGCGTCCATCTGAAATGCCGCCACCAGTAGACAGTTCGGTGGTTAATCCTGTTTCTGTGTGGATGGCAAAGGTTGCGGCATCGACAAGCTTTCCAGGTTGCGTTAACCAGGGATTACCAGATAACGTCCAATCGATGTGATAATTAGCCTGATAATCGTCTAGTATTTTATGCACTGCAGCTTTAAGGCTTTCAGCACTGTGTTCGGTGGAAAAACGAAAATTAAAATCGACGGTGATATCGGGCGGAATAACGTTACTAACACCTAGACCGCTTTTGATATTAGAAATTTGAAAACTTGTGGCTGGGAAATAATTGTTTCCATGATCCCATACGGTTTGACTAAGTGTTGTTAGTATTGGCATGGCGCGATGAATTGGGTTGTCAGCCAAATGCGGATAAGCGATATGCCCTTGTTTGCCATATACCACCAATTTGCCAGACAGAGAGCCACGACGTCCATTTTTAATCATATCGCCTAGTTTTTTCTCTGCTGTTGGTTCTCCAACAATGCAGTAATCTATCTGTTCGCCGCGAGCTACAAGTGTTTCGATTACTTTAACCGTGCCATTAACAGCAGCACCTTCTTCATCAGAAGTAATGAGTATGCCAATGCTGCCTTGATGCGACTGATGTTTTTCTAAAAAGCTTTCCAGCGCCGCCATAAAGGCACCAATGCCTCCTTTCATATCGGCACTGCCACGACCATAGAGTTGTTCGTTGTGGATGGTGGGCGTAAATGGATCGAAACGCCATTTGCTCTTATCTCCGCTTGGTACAACGTCGGTGTGACCCGCGAATACGAACAAAGGTGCCTGTGTTCCTTTTTTTGCCCAAAGGTTGGTAACATCATCAAAAACTAGGATTTCGCATGTGAAGCCAAGCGCAGTTAGTTTTTCAATGAGTAGCGCTTGGCATCCGGCATCATGGGGCGTTAATGATGCTTTTGCAACCAGTTCAGCAGTAAACGCAACGGCGGGATGAGGGTGATGACGTGCATCCGTCGTATGATTCATTTATTTTCCTTTTACCAACGTGTTTCGCGTTCTGGCGTAGCAGTAATACGATGCACAGTAATATCCGCACCATCATATTCTTCCTCTTCGCTAAGGCGAATGCCGACGAAATATTTTAACAGCCCATAAACAATAAAGCCGCCAGTAAACGCAATGGTAATACCTAGTAGGGTGCCGATGATTTGTGACGCTAAGCTAACGCCCCCCATGCCCCCCAAAGCTGTCATACCAAAAACGCCCGCAGCAATCCCACCGAAAGCACCACAAAGGCCATGCAGTGGCCATACGCCTAGCACATCATCGATTTTCCATTTGTTTTGAGTGGTGGTAAATAATATAACGAACATTGCACCAGCAATTGCGCCAATTGCTAAGGCACCGATGGGGTGAACAATGTCCGAACCGGCACAAATCGCCACCAATCCAGCAAGCGGTCCGTTGTAAGCAAAACCAGGGTCATTTTTACCAATAACCAGTGCAGCAAGTGTACCACCAACCATTGCCATGAGTGAGTTAAGCGCTACTAACCCTGTTATCGCTTCTAGCTTTTGTGCCGACATAACATTAAAGCCAAACCAGCCAACAATAAGTACCCATGATCCTAATGCGAGAAAAGGAATGTTTGAAGGTGGGTGTGCAGAAACCATGCCGTCTTTGGTATAACGACCTTTGCGCGCACCAAGGTGTAAAATTGCTGCGAGCGCAATAAAGCCACCGACAGCATGAACGACAACAGAGCCAGCAAAATCATGGAACTGTGCGCCCATTTGTTCAGTAAGCCATGCTTGGATACCTAAGTTGCCATTCCAACTGATACCTTCAAATAAAGGATAAACGAACCCTACTAGCATAAAAGTAGCAGCGAGTTGCGGATTAAACTTGGCACGCTCAGCAATGCCGCCAGAAACAATGGCAGGTATTGCAGCAGCAAAAGTCATTAAAAAGAAAAACTTTACCAGCTCATAACCAGCATTAACGGAGAGGGCTTCATCTGCCATTAAGAAGTGGCCACCATAGGCGAATGTATAGCCAAAAAAGAAATAAGCTAGGGTGGAAATAGCCAAGTCAGCCAAAATTTTTACGAGGGCATTTACTTGGTTCTTTTTACGTACTGTGCCTAACTCAAGAAAAGCAAAGCCAGCATGCATAGCAAGTACCATAACGGCACCGATAAGGATAAAAAGTACATCAAAAATATGTGGCGAGGTGTTTTCCATAAAATGCGTATCCAATGTTAAACTTATTGGATTATATTTTATACGAATTAAGCACTTTTAGCGCGTGAAAAAGTGCGATGAGCGGTAGATGGCAACATTAAAAATAGGAAAAGTGCGCATTTTTGTAGTGCTTTAGCCATATTTGTTTCGTCATTGTTGCCAAGGAGGTTGTGGTGTTTATAAAGTGGGTTTTATTGTTTAGTGTTGGTTT
>JAEMQD010000150.1 GCA_022759035.1 Thiotrichales bacterium | reverse complement strand
GGATTGTGATTCCTGTTGTCGTGGGTTCGATCCCCATCACTCACCCCATTTATTTTTGGCATTAGGCTAGGCTCCTTTTCCCTATATTTTGTTGTTGTTGATTTTCATCAATTCTACCTAGCTAATTTAGCCTGTTACCATATACAGTTTCGACCTTGATTACAATAGAGAAAACAACTTGCTGAAGCGCGAAAGCAACACAGTTGCACCATAACGTAAATAGCCTTTGAACTCCCCCTCATCTCAGCGTACAATCTACCCTCTACTTTGCTATTAGGAAGCGTAACGTGAAACCGTTTTTGGACTTTATTCCCATTCTTTTATTTTTTATTGCCTACAAATATTACGATATTTACGTGGCGACAACTGTAGTGATTATTGCCTCTGTTTTACAAGCAACCTATGTGTATATTACCGAAAAACGCCTTCCTGCAATGCTTCTCGCCAGCACAGCCCTAATTGTATTGTTAGGCGCAGCAACACTTATTCTGCATGATGAAAACTTTATTAAATGGAAACCAACTGTCGTCAACTGGCTGTTTGCCGTTGCCTTCATTGCCAGTATTTATATCGGTAAAAAACCAATATTACAACGTATGATGGAAAGCACCTTTCAACACTTCCCAACTGCCATTTGGCAACGCATGAGTTGGCTTTGGGGAATGTTTTTTATTGGCATTGGCATGATTAATTTATGGGTTGCTTATCACTTCGATACAGACACTTGGGTAAACTTTAAATTATTCGGCTTGCTTAGTATCACCTTCGTTTTCATTATTGCTCAATCGATTTATATGATGCGTTTGAATCAACAATATGCACCAATAGAGGCAACGCAAGACCAACATAAGGAAAACAACTAATGCTTTACGTAATTATTGGTACAGACGTAGAAAACTCATTAACAAAACGCCAACAGGCTCGTCCTGACCATTTGGCACGCCTACAAGCACTACGTGATGCAGGACGTTTAATTATTGCGGGGCCTTTTCCTGCAGTAGATAATGACGACCCATCTGTTGCTGGCTTCACGGGCAGCCTCATTGTCGCCGAGTTTCCTGACTTAGAAGCAGCCAAAACATGGGCAAACGCAGATCCTTACCTTCAGGCGGGGGTATATGCACATGTCGATGTTAAACCGTTTAAGCAGGTTTTTTAACTATGCTTATTATTGCAACAGGCGGCACTTTCGATAAAGACTATAATCTTGTTAATGGCAACCTACACTTTACACACTCTTGTGTTCCAACTCTAATTAGCCAAGCACGAATGACCGCACCGCATCAGTTTTTATCACTCATGCAAAAAGACAGCTTAGAATTAACGCTTGCAGATCGTATGCAAATTTTAACTGCCTGTCGCGAAAGCAATAGCGACCGCATTGTTATTGTACATGGCACGGATACCATGACCGAAACAGCGCGTTTTTTACAAGAAGTTATTAGTGATAAAACCTTAGTGCTAACAGGAGCAATGCGCCCACATGCTTTTGGACAAAGTGATGCTAGTTTTAATCTAGGCTATGCAATTGCACTAGCACAAACCTTAGCACCGGGCGTTTACATTGCCATGCAAGGAGAATACTTTACGGCAAACAATGTATTAAAAGACAAACAACAAGCCGTTTTTGTTCGGCAATCATAATGCAAACCCAAATAGCTCCACAATCTTGGGCTATTTTTGCTTCCGTTGTTTTCATTTGGTCGACCACTCCGCTTGCCATTGTTATTAGTAACCAAACCATTGACCCTTTCTTAAGCCTCAGTCTAAGAATGTTGCTTTCATTAATACTATTGTCAATTTGGTTTATTTATCAAAAACGTCCACTTCCCCTTGCTACCTCGGCATGGCCAACACATTTTGCTGTCGGCGGCCTCGGTATCGGATTATCCATGTCACTCGTTTATTTGGCCGCACAGCAACTCCCTTCTAGCTGGATCGCCTTAATTTTTGGCTTAGCGCCACTTTTTACAGGCATACTGGAAGGGGTTATTTTTCGTAGCCTTCATCTTAAGTTATGGCATTGGCTTGGAATTATCTTAGCTATCTACGGATTATGGATTATTTTTCACGACCCCAAACACCAACTACAAGACACAATGACTTGGTCAATTATTGCTATGCTCGCCTCTACTTTTTTTCATGCACTAAGTGCCAGCTTACTAAAACGCACTAAGGTGACGTTAGCACCAGTTGACACTGTTATGGGCGGCTTACTCATTGCCATTCCAATGACATTATGTTTTTGGTGGCTAAATGGATTCAGCATACCAAGCAATGTCACAAATAATGTTGCTTATGCCATCATTTATCTCGGTGTTATCGGCTCTTTGGCAGGATTTTTGCTTTACTACAAAGTATTAACGATCTTTTCTGCAACAATGAGCAGCTTCATTACCTTATTAGCGCCAACTTTGGCGTTAATATGGGGTGCGTTAGTGAATAACGAACCCATAACGCCCTATTTAATGGTCGGAGCATGCCTTATTTTGCTTGGATTGGCTGTATTTATTATGATTCCTGCCGATAAACACCGGTAAGTAATATTGGAGACAAAGCTATGTCAACCGAACCGTTGGATAATGATGCCCTTGCAACTGAAGCAATGCTAAAAATGTTTGAAAATGCTGCGAGTGAAACAGAAACAGCCAGCACGCCCTCAACAGAAGAGGCAGCACTGGAGCATCTTGAGTTAGCTAACATTGACTCGCTGTCATTAGACAATGAGATGCTAGCACAAATAAATAGCGCTGATGATGAGTTGCCAGAAATATCTGAAAACAACGTTACCGATGTCGATATTTTAGAAGTGGCTAGTGATGCAAATGATGCATTGTCTGACTTGGACATCAGCAATGATGAATCGGTTACGCTTGAAGCTGATGAAGCATCGCTCGATACAACAGATGAAACAACCATGATGCCATCTACTGATAATGAACCAGTAGTAGAAACAATGGAAAGCCATGAAGAAGTATTGGGTGAAGAAGTTATTCCAACACCTGACCAAGATGACAATGAAACAACTGATCTTGTGGCAGATGAAGCACCTATAGCACTAGATGACACAGCAACAAGCATGGTAGCAACACCTGTTGCGGGTGAAATATCAGCGGCAGTAAGCCCTTCCGACAATATTGCTGGACATTTGCACGCAGTGGTTGCTAACGCCATCCAAGCATTACAAGATTGGCTTGAACTTCGCCAACAAAGCGAAGAAAAAGGACCGCAACAAAACTTAGCACAACTTGATGTATTATTAGACACAGTAACACATCAACAACAGCAATTAGCAGAACAGTTGAACAACACCAAATACGAAGAAATCAATCATATTGCTCAAGCTCTAGGAACAACATTGGCAACACCTGAAACCTTGGGTTGGTCTGCCGACACGTGGCGCAGAAAAGCAAGCGAAGTTGCGCAAAAAACAGATGATATTAGTGCAAGAAATGCGCGTTTGCGCCAACAACTCGCACAACTTTAACTTAAAAAAGGAGTGTGCACTATGTCGAATCGCAACTATTTAGACGAATTAGACAGCTTAATGGACAACCCAACCGAATTAGAAACACTCGCATCCTCAGGAAACATAAGTAAAGCGAAAGCAGAGCGTATTATGGAGGCTAGCGCAAACACACTCGAACATAATGCGCTAGAAGCTAGCCACACTTGGGCAAATGTGATTGAGCAAGCAAGTCTTGCACTGCAAGATGGAACGCAAACAGCACAAGAAATTGCGCAGAAAAACCTGGATCTTGCCAAATCTCAGAGCGAAAGCATTAAAGAACTGGTTGATGCCGCTAGCGGCTGGCGACACGCGACACGACAAGCGGTACAAGAAGTTAATTCTGCCAAAAAAAATGTCATTATCCTGACCGTTATTAGCGGCGTTATTGCCATTGCTGGATTCGGCACAACGATTGGTGTTATGCTCCAGAGCCGTGCTGGTTTTATAAGCATGTCTAACAGTGTGTTGGAGAATGTGGATGAACACCAAAGCCTTGTAAGCAAAACACTCACATTAAAAATGGATGAACTTGCCAGCACCATCGAACAAATGCAAGCATCACTAGATCAACTAACGCCTAACAACGTAAAAACACAATCTAGCGAACAGCACGCTATAGAAGAAAAAACTGACAGCTCGACGACACCAACAGAAGCACCAGTCATTACCGCAGCAACAAACACAATGGACAAGCCGATAAATGATACTAAACCAGTAACAACAGCGACAAACGAAACTGTAAACAACAATGTGGTGAATACACAAGTTGCAGACAAGCTTGTCGAATTACAAAATCAACTCACCCAACTTGAAGCAAGTTTCAGTAAAAACCAACAAGAAATGCAGCAACAACTTGGTCAATTGCCTGCAAATATAGACGAAAAAATTAGCGCTAAATTGGCAAAAGCAACGCCTACCGTTGTATCGCAAACAGCTACACCACAACCAACCACTGCAACAATCGTCAGTCATCCTGACAACAAAGTTGTTTTAGAGCAAATTGCGCGCTTACGTCAGGACATAGGCGAAATTAAATCGCTACAAACCGCTTTAAAAGAACAGATCATACAATTAAAACAAACGAATAGTGAAGCAAAGCCGTATCAATATCGCACGAGCCCAGATATTGAAACCTACCCGCGTTAATTAATGTTTACATAACAAAAAAGCCAGCATCTGCTGGCTTTTTTGTTGCTATGGTGAAGCGTGGTTAATCACTTAACCAGTATTTCTACCTTAGCTTTATCTTTTACTGCATTACCTAGTGCTTCAACAGTAGCATCAGAAAACACTTGCATTGCTGCTTGTTTCAATTCATCTGCTATCTGCTTAACTTTTGCATCATCCGTGCGGACACCTGCAACACGAATAAGCACAGTATCACCAGTCGATAACTGTTTTTCAACCCATACAGGTGTCGTATCTTTCGGCTTTGGTGCTTTGAATGCCGCAGCCAATACTTCTGGCAACACCTTATCAGCACTTCTACCTAACCACTCGCTCGATTGCCAAGTAATGCCTGTTTTCACCAGCATCGCTGGATCAGCAGCGGGCTTTTTAACATCGCTTAGCAATGCATCAGCTTGTGCTTTCGCTTGTGCTACCGCAGCCTGTTTTTTAAGTTGCTGAACAATATCCTCATGCACTTCTGCTAAAGATTTATCGTGCTCTGGTATATAGTCTTTCAGGTGCATCACAACCGCTTCACCTGCTTGTGTTTCAACAACCGCACTATTAAGCTTATCTTTTAACACTTTGTTAGAAAATGCCGCATCAATAACCGATTTCTCTGCGAACACGCCTTCTCCCGTTTCCTTAGTCATGAGCTGACTTGTCTGAACTGGTAGGTCTAATTTTTTTGCCGCGGGCGCCAAACTATCATCTTGTTCAAAGGTCAAAGTCTTTAGCGTCTCTAGCTGTGTCGTATAAGCTTTCATGGCCAAGTCGGTTTTAAGCTCAGAGGTCATAATGTCACGCACTTGTTCAAAGGCTGGCGTTTTAGCAGGCTCAACAGCCACTAATTGCAACACATGATAACCATAACTCGTGCGCACAATTGGAGAAAGATCACCCACATTTTTTAAAGCAAAAGCAGCTTGCTCAAACTCTGGTACCATATCTCCACGTTGGAAAAAGCCTAATTCACCGCCGCGTGTCGCGCTACCAGGGTCTTCCGAGTTTTTCTTTGCTAAATCTGCAAAGTCTGCTCCTTTACTAATCTGATCAACCAATCCTTCAATCTTTGCTTTTGCAGCAGCATCAACTTTAGCATCTGCGTCTTTCGCTGCCATGATAAGAATATGACGAACATTACGCTTTTCAGGAAGCTGCACTTTATCTAAATGCTCTTTATAGTAAGCCAGTACTTGATCATCAGTTACTTTAATTGACTTCATTAAATCTGCAGCAGACAAATGAATATATTCAACAGCGACCTGTTCTGGCGCTTTAAAACGATCTTTATTTTGCTCGTAATAACTATTCACTTGGGCTTCGTCAACATGAGCAGAAGCAAGGTATGGACGATAATCCACACGCAAGTAGCCAATATCGCGTTCTTGACTTTCTAGCGCAGCTAACGCATTCAACTCGGTTTGTCCAATGATTTCACCAGAGGTAATTAGGCTTTCTAGCTGGTTACGCATCATAAATTGACGCTGAGATGCCTCAAAACGTTCTTTAGAATAGTTATTGTTGCGCAACACTTCTTCATAGCGAGAAACAGAAAAAACGCCTTTATCCTGGAACATTTTTTGCGATTGAATAGCTTGCGCTAACAACTGATCATTAATCGCAAAACCTTCATGTTTCATGTCTTGATCAATTGCCGTGCGTTGAATCAAATCATCCATTACTTGCGTGCGTAACTTATCTTCCTGTACCAAACTAGCATACATTTCACCTAGATTTTCTTGGTACTGGCGTTTTACATTGTCAAACGCACGGGCAACATCTGCCGCTAAAACTGGCTCACCATTAACCTTTGCTGCGACTTCGATTTTATCGCCGTTACGAAATTGATCAATGCCCCACAAGGCAAAAGGAATAATAATAAGAACAATCACGATCCAGGCAAAAACCCCTTTTGATCGTTCACGAATAAACTGTAACATCGTTTTTATTCCATTTAATTAAGTGATAAAAATACTAAACTGAGAAAGGATCGCGCATAATAAGCGTTTCTACACGATCTGGTCCCGTAGAGACCATATCAACAGGAACATTAATCACGCGCTGCAAATAGTTAATATAGTCCTGTGCTTTTTCTGGCAAATCATTCCAACGCTGCACACCTAAGGTAGATGACTGCCAACCAGACAGGCGCTCATAAATTGGTTTACAACGACGATAATCATCGGCAGACAAAGGTGGCATTTCAATACGTTCACCATCCAATTCATAGGCGATGCAAACGTCAATAAACGCCAACTCATCTAATACATCAAGTTTGGTTAAACAAATTCCTGTAAGTGAGTTAATTTGCGCTGAACGACGCAATGCCACGGCATCAAACCAGCCACAACGACGTTGACGACCTGTTGTTGCACCAAACTCACGTCCAACTGTTCCCAAATGTTTACCGATAGCATCTCCCGTATCTGCTGCTGCATCAT
Source organism: Thiotrichales bacterium (assembly GCA_022759035.1). Taxonomy (GTDB): domain Bacteria; phylum Pseudomonadota; class Gammaproteobacteria; order Thiomicrospirales; family Thiomicrospiraceae. The sequence goes on along the minus strand of JAEMQD010000150.1, from coordinate 28,666 downwards.
AATGCAACTCTGTTGGGAAAGGACCACCACCAACACGTGTAGCGTAAGCTTTGGTTATACCCAACACATAGTCTAAATCGCAAGGACCGATACCCGTGCCAGTAGCCGCACCGCCAGCCGTTGTATTAGATGAAGTCACATAAGGATAGGTACCTTGATCGATATCAAGCAACGTCCCTTGTGCACCTTCAAATAGCACACTCTGTCCCGCTTTATTCAACTCTGTAATCAATTGCGGAATATCGGCCAACATCGGCAACAAGCGCTCACGATAAGTTTTGCATTTTTCTACCTGCGCTTCAATATCAACAGCGGGTTGCTTAAAATAGTTTGTTAACATGAAGTTATGGTATTCCATCACTTCACGTAATTTACGTTCAAAACGTTCAAAGTCGACTAAATCGCCAACGCGCAAACCACGACGAGCGGCTTTATCTTCATACGCAGGTCCAATACCGCGACCAGTTGTACCAATCGCTTTGTTTCCACGGGCAATTTCACGGGCTTTATCTAAGGCAACGTGATAATCAAGAATCAATGGACACGCTTTACTGACTTTCATGCGCGACGCTACTTGGACACCTGCAGCCTCTAAGTTGTCCATTTCTTTAATTAAGGCATCTGGTGCTAAAACAACACCATTGCCAATAAGGCAGAGAACTGATTCACGTAAGATGCCAGAAGGAATTAAATGCAAAACCGTCTTTTTACCCTCAATTACGAGGGTATGGCCTGCATTATGTCCACCTTGAAAACGCACAACAGCAGCAACGCGATCTGTTAACAAATCAACGATTTTGCCTTTGCCTTCATCACCCCATTGCGTGCCAACCACGACTAAGTTCTTTTTTGCCATTACGCTCACAGCCACAAGTTAGAAATTTATCGACTACACTAAAACATCAAATTAGCGCACAACCCAGTGGTCATGCTCTTTCACTAATTCAACATCGCATTCTTTTCTTTGACTCGCCCAATCAACATCAGGAAAACCAATTAAAACACTATGTCCTTCCTGACGCAGTTGTTGAATCACCCCCACGAGGCGCATATCTGCTACAGCAGGCGCTAGAATGCGCTTACGCTTAAGAGGCACGCCTGGCAATTGAAGATCCATCAACTGCCGTAAATCCAAACTAAACCCTGTCGCCGCTCGCGCAGTGTCCGTAGCAGATTCATCATAACGTCCACCAGAAGCAATCATTCGCTGACGAGACGACTCAATGACACCGAACACAACCCCTGTATGGTACTGGAAGCCACGCAAATCGGATAAATCTAAGTGCATACACAATGACTGATGTGTCATTGCTAAATGATTCACAATGTGCTTTAAGCGCACTAACGCTGCTTCTATGTTGCGCGATAAACTCGACAACTGCTTCTCGGCAAGATTTAAAACAGCCAAACCGTCACCACAAAGCTGTGGCAAAACGAAGAGTGCCGCTTTGATATTTTCTGAGACTGTCGTCAACGAAGCACACCAGCTTTGCCATTCTGGTAAAGATTTACGTTGTAGAATGGCTTGTGCCATGGTGTCCTGTTCCGCAGTTAAACCCGCCAAAACAGACAATTCTCGGTAAATACCGACATGACCTAAACTCAAGGTTAACGAACTTAAACCAACACGTTCACAAGTCGCCAACATCAGCTCCATGATCTCTATATCACTTTGCACGCCAGAATGACCAAATAACTCAGCGCCTACCTGAATAGGACTACGAGAGTTCGTAACGGCATTAGGACGCGCACGCAACACCTCACCCGCATAACATAAGCGTGTGGGTAGCTTAGATTTTAAGCGATGGGCATCAATACGCGCCACTTGAGGGGTCATGTCTGCGCGGACACCCATCATTTTGCCTGAAACCTGATCAACCAATTGGCACGTATCTAAACTTAAATCAGACGCTTTGCCAGTAAGTAACGATTGAACAAACTCAACCAAAGGCGGCATCACTTGACCATAACCCCAGCGTGAAAACTCATCTAACAGCAGTCTACGCCAGTACTCAATCTGCGCCGCTTCTTGTGGCAGAATATCTTCCACGCCATCTGGCACAAGCCAGCGATTCATTTCACTCGACATTACAACTATTGCCTACATTATTTACCAGAGGGTTGACGCAAGAAACGTAAGAAATCCGCATCACTATCTAACACCAACACGTCGTGTTTATCTTTAAAGGCTTCACGATATACAGAAAGTGAGCGATAAAAAGAGAAAAAGTCGGCATTTTTACTATGCGCATTTGCATAAATTTCGGTTGCTTTTGCATCACCCTCACCGCGCAGTTTTTCTGCTTCTTTGTAAGCTTCTGCTAGTAATACGGTACGCTGACGATCCGAATCAGCACGAATGCGTTCGGCTGCCTCCGAACCTTGAGAGCGCAAGTCTTTAGCAACGCGGATACGTTCTGCTTCCATACGACGATAAACAGATTCACTCACCTCTTTTGGCAAATCAATACGTTTTAAGCGCACATCGATTAGTTCAATACCGAATTCTTTTGCTTGGCGATTAGCTGCCGCTTCAATCCCTTCAACAAGTTTGCTACGATCACCAGCAATCACATCTTGAACTGTTCTTGCTGCAAACTCTGCACGTAAGCCATCCTTAATAATCTGAGCTAAGCGCAAGTTAGCACGACGAATATCGCCGCCCATCGAAATATAAAACTGTTGAACATCAGCAATACGCCATTTAACAAATGAATCAACAATTAAGTTTTTCTTTTCTAGCGTCAAATAGCGCTCTGGTTCTGCATCTAAGGTTTGGATACGTCCATCAAACTTAATCACATTATTGATAAATGGTAGTTTAAAGTGTAACCCTGGCTGATAATCAGCATCAACAACTTGACCTAATTGCAATTTAATTGCTTTTTCGTATTGTTCTACCGTAAATACTGACATAGACAAACCAACGACAACGATACCAGCAATCGTTGACATACCATTACGTAATATATTCATTATCGCAACTCCCGTGAACGCAGATTATCTCTTAAACTTGGTGCTGCGCTTCTTGTCGTTGTTACAGGTGCCACTTCTGGCAAGACATTTGTAGAAACAGCCGATACAGTTGATTTATCCTCTTGCATCCACTTATCAAGCGGCAAATACATCATCTGTCCACCTGCTTTTGATGAAACCATAATTTTACTACTCGCCCCTAGGACTTGTTCCATTGTATCAAGATACATACGCTGACGCGTCACTTCTGGTGCTTTTTGATATTGCGCTAAAATGCTGTTAAAACGACTAGCATCCCCTTCCGCACGTGCAATTACCTGATCGCGGTAAGCTGTTGCCTCTTCTGTTAAACGCGCAGACTGCCCTCTTGCTTTTGGCAAGATATCGTTTGAGTAAGCTTCTGCTTCACTAATTAAACGCTGACGATCTTCCCGAGCTTTAACCACATCAGCGAATGCAGACTGAACTTGCTCTGGCGGTTGTGCATCTTGTAAGTTTACGCTGGTAATTTGAATACCCGTTTTGTAACTGTCTAAAGTTGCTTGAGCACTTTCACGTACTTTTGCTACGAGCTGACTGCGACCGTCAGTTAACACAAAATCCATTTTGTTTTTACCAACCACATCTCGTAATGCACTCTCAACAACTTCTCTCAGCGCATTATCTGGGTCAAGATTAGTAAAGACGTAATCACTTGCATTACGAATGTTATATTGCACCGCCAGTTTAATATCTACGATATTTTCATCTTGCGTTAACATCAACGATTCGCCACTAACATCACTACTGCTACCATTTTTAATCGTGCGGTAACCCACTTCAGCGTTACGAATTTGTTCCACATTGACTTTAACGACATCACCAATTGGCGCTGGCCAATTCCAATGTGGTCCTGCACCTGTTTCACTAGAAAATGCGCCAAATACGGTGACTACGCCACGCTCTGCTGGATCAATGATATAAACGCCAAGCGCCAGCCAAATTACCGCTGCGATAGCGATAATTGCACCAATACCAGCACCAAGTCCTTCTGGTGCAGAGTCGCCCTGTTGGTCACCACTTCCTTGCTGACCGATCTTACCTAAAAAACCTTCTAGCTGACGCTTTACTTGCTGCACAGTATCCGATGATGCGTCTTTACGCGGAGGTCGCCCACCCCACGGATCTTGTCCAGGTTTACCAGGTTCGTTCCAGGCCATAATGACCAACTCCCTTTTATCATAAAAATTAAACAGACAAACCCGCAAATTTTAGGCGTTGCCGTCCATTGTTGCAAGTCGAACTTTATATTCAAAGGCACTATCTTCACAAATATCTGCCCATTGAGCAGGCGATAATAACAAATCTAACCAAGCAACGCCTTCATCATCAAAGGATTCTTGCAATACTTGACCTGTAGCATAAAGTTGCGCACGTAGTTTTCCTTGATCTGCCTTTACACCAACGCGTACTTTAATTTGTTCGCCTTCCAATTTTTCAGCAATCACCCGAATAAGCAAAGACATACCTAACTGCTCACGTGCGGAAATCCATGCTTCACGAGCACCGTCATCCAATGGTGGACTTACGTGGGTTTCTATCGCGGGAATGCAAGCATCGATTTTATTATAGACATGAATAATTGGCACAGCTCCAGCACCAATTTCTTGTAACACAGTCATGACATCTTTAATTTTTTCATCACGACGCGCATCAGAGGCATCAATAATATGAATGAGCAAACTCGCATTAACTGTCTCTTCCAATGTAGAGCGAAAAGCAGCTACCAAATCGTGTGGAATATGACGAATAAAACCTACTGTATCTGCCAAAGCACAAGGACCAACACCAGGCAAATGAATCCGGCGAATTGTGGTGTCTAATGTCGCAAACAACCGATCTTCAGCGTATACACCTGCTCGCGTAAGCGCATTAAAAATGGTCGACTTTCCTGCATTGGTATAGCCAACCAATACCACTGTTGGCAAGTCATTTTTTGCACGCGCTTTACGCGACAAGTCTCGATGACCTCGAACTTTGGCGAGCCGTTTTTCGAGCATCAACATTCGATCTTGCAATAAACGTCGGTCGCTTTCTAACTGCGTCTCACCTGGACCTCTTAAACCAATACCACCCTTCTGACGTTCTAAGTGTGACCAACCACCCACAAGCCGTGTCGACATGTGCTTAAGTTGCGCCAGCTCAACCTGTAACTTACCTTCAAATGATTGGGCGCGCTGCGCAAAGATATCTAAAATCAGTCCTACACGATCAACCACACGACACTGACAATCGTTAGATAAATTACGCTCTTGACTAGGGGAAAGTGCAAAATTGACAATGACAACGTCGGCTTCTAGGGTTTGAACGAAAGCACTAATTTCTTCTACTTTACCGCTACCCAATAAGGTTCGTGCGCGAAAATTAGCTGGCTTAGCGATCACAAGGGCAACTTCTGTTACCCCTGCCGAATCAACAAGCTCACGAAACTCATCTAAATCTTCTGCATAATCCGCATCATACAGTTCAAGATGCACTAAAACAGCACGCTCTGCATGACGTTGCTGCTCAATGCGATGAAATAACTCAGCCAAAACTAAAAAACAATATCAGGTGGTGTGATTAGCTTACTCTGCCGATGGCGTTTCTTCTTCGCCATTTTCATCTGTACCAAAGTAACCTTTAGGGTCGCGCGCTGGCACAATAGTAGAAATAGCATGTTTATAAACCATTTGTGAGACAGTTGAGCGCAACATAACAACAAACTGGTCAAACGAATCGACACGACCTTGTAGTTTTACACCGTTCACCAAATAAATTGAAACTGGGATACGGTCTTTTCTAAGTGCGTTCAAGTAAGGATCTTGAATGGGCTGGGCTTTTGACATAGTTATTCTCCGATAAATTATTAGGGTCAAGCCTCTTTGTAGGGGGCATCACATTACCAACACAATATAAGCAATGATTGATAATGCAAAGTGCAGTCTACACCAGTTAGCTTATTTTGTCATTGCTTAGTAATGCTGTCACCGCAACTAACTGCGCTGCTAGCGGCATATCTGCACTTAATAAACAATGATGTGGAATCTTTTTCATCCAAGTGAGCTGACGCTTTGCAAGGCTTCTTGTGGCACTCAGTGCTTGTTCTCGCATTTGTGTTGCATCTAGCTCGCCTAGTAGGTATTGGGCAATTTGGCGATAACCAACACAACGCATTGCTGGCAAAGTTAAGTCGTTCTTTGTCTGTGACATAACGTGTTTAACTTCGTCAACTAAACCTTGTTCAATCATTTGATCCCACCGACAAGCGATTCGCTCGTGCAGCCACGGCTTAGAAGGCGGCTCAATCAGCACAACACCCAAGTTTAACTGCGTTGGGTGTCGTTGTTGCTGTTGTTCCGTCAATGACACGCCCGTTAAGGTAATAACTTCTAATGCGCGCAAAATTCTTTGCGGATCATTGGGATGAATTCTGTTTCCTGCAACAGGATCCAGAGATACCAAGCGTGCGTGCATTGCTATCGGATCCGATTCCCATTCTTTTTGTAATGCAGCCCTGACTTCTGCATCAGCTGACGGCAATGCTGACAAGCCATTTAACCAGCTGTGCAAATACAAAATCGTGCCACCCACAACAACAGGAAGCTTGCCTCGTGCGCGTATTTCAGGAATTAATCGTTCAACATCTTCAACAAATTCAGCAGCTGAATAAGCTTCAGTTACAGGTTTAATGTCGATAAGGTGGTGCGTTATTGCTGCTCGTTCTGACAAACTTGGTTTAGCTGTACCAATGTCCATGCCTTGATAAACAAGTGCAGAATCCATATTAATAATTTCAACAGGCAACTGATGTGCGATGGCAAGAGCTAAGGCCGTTTTACCACTTGCTGTTGGCCCTGCAATGACGAGTGCATCCATGCGTTATTGACCTCTTAAGAACATATTATCCAACGCATTCATATCAAACGCGACCCATGTTGGCCGTCCATGATTACACTGACCTGCATTAGGCGTTGCCTCCATTTGACGCAGCAATGCATTCATTTCAGCAATACTTAACTGTCTGTTGGCACGCACTGCACCATGGCAAGCCATGCTAGATAACAACACATCCTGAAATCGTTCGAAATAGTGTGCCACAGTTCCACCTGTTGTAATCGCTGCAAATAACGCTTGAAACAGACTATGAATATCGGCATTAACCAATAACGCAGGAACAGAACGAACGACAATTTGTCGCTCACCTAACCATTCGACTAAAACACCTTGCTCGATCAGCCATGGCATGAGCACATCCATTTCTGCCATTTGTTGATCTGTTAAGGTCAATAACACTGGAACTAATAATGACTGCACCATTTTTTCATTATTAGACCATTGAGTCTTTAGTCGCTCATAAACAATGCGCTCATGGGCCGCGTGCATATCCACAATAATTAAGCCCTGCGCATTTTCAGCTAAAATATATACGCCATGAATTTGTGCTTTAGCATAACCTAATGGATGCGCAGTCGTAGCATCATCAGCGGCAACGTGACGAGCATCTGATGTTATTAAAGCGGATTCGTTGCTGTCAAATCGCGTTACTTGCTTATCCCAGCCAACAACTGCATTTTCTTGAACACGATACGCTAACGAAATTTGTTGTACTGGCATAGGTTCTCGTGCCAGCGCCACATCTTCATTAGCCAATTCAGCTTGCTTATTGCGTTTAGGCAATGTCGATTGATCTACCAAACTGAGTTGCGCTAGTCGCTCTCGAACCGCATAACGTAGTGCATCGCTTAAAGCACGTTGATCGGCGAAGCGAACCTCTGTTTTCGCTGGGTGCACATTGACATCAACCAAGGCTGGATCGATGGTTAATAGCAATAAAAAAGCTGGATGACGCTTGCCATGCAATAAATCGTCGTACGCCAATCGAATACTAAAGGCCAACTGCTTATCTTTAACTAAACGCCCATTAACAAATAACCATTGTTGATCAGCCATTGCTCGCGTATAACGCGGCGTACCAATATAACCCATTAATTGCCAACCATCTCCTTGCATACTAATTGCTGCGCTAGCTGAAGCAAAATTTGGATGAACAAGTGTCGTCGTACGCGACAAATAATCTTCTGACAGCAGTGCTGGTTCATTATGAACCACTTGCCCATTATGCTTTACTGAAAAAGCAACCATCGGATTAGCCAACATAAAAGCAATCAACACTTCATGTACTTTTGCCCACTCTGTGCGCTCGGATTTGAGAAACTTTTTACGCGCGGGAATAGTATGAAAAAGACGATCAACAATAATAGATGAACCTACAGGATGCGCTGCTGGCATCGCTGCTTGGACAATACCATTTTCAACAACAAGCAGACCACCGTGTGGTGAAGACAGTGTGGCACTAGTCAATGAAAGACGGGCTACGGCAGCAATGCTCGCTAAAGCTTCACCACGAAAACCATAAGATTGGATTTGAAATAAATCATCAACACTGTGAAGTTTGCTGGTAGCATGTGCAGACACAGCTAATGGCAAGTCATCGTAATGGATGCCCGATCCATTATCACGAACTTCGATTCGTTCTAGTCCGCCTTGCTCTAACAAAATATCAATACGAGAAGCGCCAGCATCTAAGCTGTTTTCAATAAGCTCTTTAACAATAGATGCTGGTCGTTCAATCACCTCTCCTGCCGCAATTTGACTAATGAGCAGAGAGGGTAAATTTTGGATTCTTCGATTCGCTAAGTTCACGCTAGCATTATACCAGCGTAGATTAATTTTTATCGAACTTACCCTAACCTTTTGTGTCAGCCAGCATGGCAACACGGCGCGTCATATTAACGGGAATACGCAACTGTTGCCCTACTTTTAATGTACCTTTCTCACTTAAGCCATTCGCCTTGGCTAAATAAGCTACTGTTGTACTATGACGTTGTGCCAAGCTTGCCAAGGTATCGCCTTTGACCGTTTTAAGATTAGCATAGACAACACCTGGCTCTGGCTGCACTTGTACGAAACTAACCAAACCATTAACAATAGAAGTTGCTAGCTTTGCTTGGTAGTGTTTATTTTGAATTAGCTGGTCTTGCTGTGGATTAGAAATAAAGCCCATTTCAATTAACACAGAAGGCATATCAATATTTTTTAATACAACAAAGTTAGCGGCCTGGACTTGCGTATGCTGCAAACGAATACCTGACTTTCTAAAGCCTTGTGTTAAAAAATTACCTAACTTATGACTATCTTCAATAGAAGCATTCATCGCCATACGACCAAGTGCACTGGCCAAATTTGCATTCCAAGGTTCTGCACCATCTGGCATTACACTGTTGCTTTCAGCACTGTTTGAATGCGCTGCCACAAATTTAGCTAACTGAGAAGTAGCACCGTTAAACGACATAACATAAAACGATGCGCCACTAATTTTGCTATCTTTATAAGAGTCAGCATGCAAAGAAATAAATAAATCCGCACCCATCTCGCGCGCTAATTGTGGACGACGACCTAGCGGCAAAAAGTAGTCATCATCACGTGTTAGCACAGCACGCATTCCTGGTTGTGCGTCAATTTGACGCTTCAACTCTTTTGCCATTGCCAAAGTCATATCTTTTTCTAATGCACCAGAAATACTGGTTGCTCCAACATCTTTACCACCGTGACCAGCATCAATAGCGATCACAAGCTCTTTTGTACCTTTAAAAGGCTTAATCGACAAAACATCTGGCGCAATCGCTGTCTGAGATAACAAAGGCTCTATTGAGGCTTGTGGCGTTTTAGCCAGAGTCTCTATTTCTGTGTGTTTATCGATTGCTGGTGCAGAAGGTTTATGCCCGACTTGCTTAGTTACCATACTGATTTTAGACGCTACTGGCATGACAACTGGCTTAGTTGCTACCTTAGCAGCTTGTGCTACTAGGTTATTAACTGCGGCTGTTTTTGCTATTGTTCCCGTGGGCTCTAAATCAACCACCCAACGCGCAGGCTGACCTGATTTAGCCGCCAATTGCTGCGTTGAGACGATACGCATTGTTTGCAGTAGCTTTGCTTGAATGGTCGCATTGTGTTTGGTTACATTAATATCAATTGCACCGATTTGATTAGCCCGTAAAGCGCGCATTTTCGTTGGCAGTGTTGTTTGCACCTGTGGCGCCGTTAATACCAAGCAATCATTAACAATAGCGCTTGACCAACGCATATTTTCATCTGTGACTAATACAATCCGGCTTTTTTGTCCCACTTCTCCAGTGCGAACATCCACTAATTGTGCGGCAGATAATAACGGACTGTATAGCGTCGTCATTAAGCAACCAAGTAACAACATGAAGTGATACACTTTCATCATGGCCTCCTACTCACTACTAACCATTCATGAGTTGTTCGATTATTTTCTCTCCCACAAGTGTATTTGCACACAGTGCAATTTCTCTATTTTGACCACACACTTGTATCGTTATTGCTAAGTCTGCGGGAGCTAACCACCCTTCACCGCGACTTGCCCACTCAATTAAGCAAATGTTATGCCAAAATAAATCTCTTATACCCAAGTACTCTAACTCATCGACATCTTGTAAGCGGTACAAATCCAAGTGATGAATAGCGCACTTTTCTAAAGTGTAGGACTCAATCAATGAGAAAGTTGGACTACGCACGCGTGCACTCGGCAACAAACTTTGAATAAAGCCTTGACTAAAGGCTGTCTTACCAGCACCCAATTGCCCTTCCAGGGTAATCAAAAAGCCGTTATCATCACAGTATTGATAACAAAACGCCGCAATCGTCGCTGCAATCAGCCGTGTTTCTTCGACTGTTGATGTAGAGAGATGATGTTGTAACATAAAAAACTTCTTTGGGAATAGCAACGATGAATTATACTGCCTTAGCAGAAAAAATTCGTATATGGGCTGATGCGTTGGCGCTAACTATCGGTTTTAGTGCTCCTAACATTCCTGAAAAACATCAAATAGCAATGCAGAATTGGCTAGCAGCAGGCTACCATGGTGATATGCATTTTTTTCATCATAATCAAGAAGCGAGAAGCGATCCAAAGCGCTTACATCCGACAACTTGTTCTGTTATTAGTGCTCGCTTAAATTACTGGTCTGAAGATAAAAACACCAGCTTAACCGTATTGAATACGCCTTCACTAGGCTACTTGTCACGCTATGCGCTCGGCAGAGATTATCACAAGGTGCTGCGACACAGACTAAAGCAGCTCTGTGAAAAAATAGAAACAGAAATTGGCCCATTCAATTGGCGGCCTTTTACAGATAGCGCCCCGATTATGGAGCATGCTTTAGCGGAACAAGCAGGTTTAGGTTTTATCGGCAAACATACCTTACTTATCCATCCCAAAGCAGGCTCTACTTTCTTTTTAGGAGAGATTCTCTGCGACCTACCCTTGCCAGCAGATACACCAACAACACATTGTGGTTGCGGTCCTTGCACGGCCTGTATGACAGTTTGTCCAACACAGGCGATTGTCGCACCCTTTACCGTCGATGCTCGTCGCTGCATTAGCTACCTCACCATTGAGCACGATGGCAGCATTGATCCTGCACTTCGTCCTTTAATGGGTAATCGTATTTATGGTTGTGATGATTGCCAGCTTGCCTGCCCGTGGAATAAATTCGCACAACTTAGCACTAGCGATGATTTTAAAACAAGACACAACCTAAACCAGCCAGACTTATTAAGCTTATGGCAATGGTCTGAAACAACTTTTCTGCGCAACTTAGAAGGCAGTCCAATTCGACGCATTGGTTATCAAAAATGGCGCAGAAATTTAGCGATTGCACTAGGCAATGCACCTTATGATCAGCAGATTATGCAAGCACTACAAAGTGCGCTTACTCAGAGTGATGCACTGGTTGCAGAACATATTCATTGGGCGATTGACCAACAAACCAAAACAACTAAACCGATCGCAGTCGCCGTTAAAAAATCTTATATCTAATGTGATAAACCACCGTTCGCAGTAGTTTTCAAACGCGCTCTAAGGTGGTTTATTGCCATAAAACAACTAACTTAATTGTTAGTGTACTATTTTTGTCATTGCTTCTAAGGTGCGCGTAATTTCATCGGTATCAATTTTACCAATAAAGAAATCGGCACCGAGTTTTTTAGCATCACGAGCGTTATTCTCTGAAGTCATCGAGCTATGTACCGAAATTGGCAATTTATTGAAACGATTATCTGCACGAATAAACTTGATAACCGTATGCCCAGAAGCCTCTGGCATTTCTAAGTCAGTCACAATAGCGGAAATGCCCGAAGCATCTTTCAGGGTTTGCATGTAATCAATCAACTGCTTACCATCATCAAAAATGCGATTCGGAATACCGAGTTGCTCAAATACCGTTGATAAATACCCGCGAATGGCTTTAGAGTCGTCCGCAGCTAACAGCTGCTTGCCTTCATAAAAACTTTTCCAGCTTGCAGCAGTAAGTGTTGGACGCAATTTTTCTGCCATATCGGGCATGCATTCTATCAGCAAGCTTTCTACATCAAGAATGTAACACAGCTCATCTTGACCATTGTGTTTGACCTTGGTTTGGTTAACAACACGGTTGACGCCGCTAGAATTGACATTTTCAGCTGCTTGTAATTCATTCCACTCTTTTTCTTCTACGCCATGAATATGAGCAACACGAAAACCGACAATGTTGTGAGAAAAGTCTGAGACAATAATGACCGATTTTTCTTTTTCTTCTGGTGTCATTGGGCAACCCAACCAAGTTGGCATATCAATAACTGGAATAAAATTGCCACGCAATTGAATCATCCCTTCAATTAAAGGATGGGCGTTGGGTGTTTCTGCTACAGGAAAACGTTTACCTTCAATGACTTCGCGCACTTTAAAGACATTAACCCCATAAAAGGTTGGTGCCTTACCACCAAAATCTAAGCGCATCTGAAAAATCATCAGACTCATTTGATTGTTATGCACTAAGTTCGCTGTTTTATTAATTGAATTAATATCCATGAGTTTTCCTTTCTAATAACATCAAACCACACCAGCCAATAAGACGTGTTTACTTTTGACGCATTATAAGCACAAAGTGATGATAACTTCACCATTAGGCAAAAATATATTTGCACAAAATGCACACAAATTACAAACGATCAAAAATAGAACCATAATAGGGGCTAAATAATTTAGCATACACCCGCGTTGCATAATCATCTGTCATACCTGCAACGTAATCGCAAAGTAAACGCATTCTTACTTGTTCGTTATCGGCAGCATTCAGTTTACTTAAGCGTGATCGCGGTAATAAACGCTCTGGATTAGCCCACAACACCCTAAACAACTCCATGACAGTTACTTGACCCTTATATTCAAAAGACTTCACTTCTGGAATACTAATAACGTGATCCCAAACAAAACCTTTTAGCACATGCAATGCTGCTGCTGCCTCATCGGTAAGCAACGCTTGACAATCGAGTAATGGGTGCTCAAAAAGTTGCTGCTGCTTCAAATATACACCGTGGATAAATGCACCCACTAAATGACTTATTCCACGCTTCAGCGATCGCGAGTTACCCGCAAAAAGCCATTGTGTAATTTGTTGTGCGTCAAACAAGCCAGAGTGTGTAAAAGCAACTTGGCTCATCACTTGTTCTTGCCAAAGTTTTTCATGAATCAAACCCATCGCAATCGCATCTTCTAGATCGTGCACGCCATAGGCAATGTCGTCTGCAATGTCCATAATAGCCGTATCTAATGCGTGAAATTGCGCTTGTCCGTGCGCACCGTCTTTAAGTTTAGCTTGAATAAAGGTCGATTGATCTGTCGCTGAGAAAGGCGACAATATCCAATCTCTTACCGCTGCTTCCTCATCAAAAATTGATTTTGGTGGCAGCCATGGCTGCATGTCTATGGTTTTAAAGTCGTAATCACTTCGCCTACATAAACGCAAATAATCTTCATCTTTTCTGACTACCTCTCGATAAAGGACGGGGTATTTCAACACACCAAGTAATGTTCGTCGCGTTAAATCTTGTCCATCGCGTTCGCTGTGTTCGCCCAATTTGGCTAAAATACGTAATGTTTGCCCATTACCCTCAAAACCACCATGATTACGCATCATAAAATTAAGTGCCACTTCGCCACCATGCCCAAATGGGGGATGTCCGATATCATGCGCCATACAAATCGCTTCAATTAAATAAGGACTGGGCAACCAAGTACGACAAGTAGCGCAATCACTATTGCGTTGCATGTGTTCGACAATACCGGAGCCTATTTGTGCCACCTCTAACGAATGCGTTAGGCGCGTGCGATAAAAATCGCTTTCATGCAGCCCCAACACCTGCGTTTTAGCTTGTAAGCGTCTAAATGAAGCCGAATGAATGACACGCGAGCGATCGCGGCTATACCCATCTCTCGTTGAAGGATTTTTCTGGCGCGGCGCCCCCCAACTGCGACGTTCTGTCCAAATTGGTAAATCAATCTCGGGATGGGGGGACATGGCTGTTCTCGCTATGGTAAAATGGTGGCATTATTTTAATACAGAGTTAGGTTATCGATACTATGCGCGTGAGTCAAACACTTCTTGCAACCCTTCGTGATACACCAAGTGATGCCGCAGTAATTAGTCATCAATTAATGCTCCGTGCTGGCATGATTCGCCCTCTAGCAAACGGCCTTTACACTTGGTTACCGCTTGGATTACGCGTATTGCGTAAAGTTGAACGTATTATCCGCGAAGAAATGGATAAAGCGGGTGCAATGGAAGTGATGATGCCAGTTGTTCAACCTTCAGAATTGTGGCAAGAAACGGGGCGTTTCGATAAATATGGTAAAGAATTGCTTCGCTTTAAAGACCGACATGATCGCGACTTTGTGTTAGGCCCGACCCATGAAGAAGTGATTACCGATTTGGTGCGCCGCGAAATTCGCTCTTACAAACAACTTCCTGCCAATTTATATCAAATACAAACAAAATTTCGTGATGAAATTCGCCCGCGTTTTGGGGTCATGCGTTCACGTGAATTTATTATGAAAGATGCTTACTCTTTCCACCTAGATACCGATAGCCTGCAAAAAACATACGATGTTATGCACGCAACTTACTGCGCCATTTTTAGGCGTTTAGGGCTCAACTTCCGCCCTGTTAAGGCGGACACAGGGAGCATTGGCGGCGATTCTTCACACGAGTTTCACGTATTAGCAGACTCTGGCGAAGATGCTATCGCCTTCTCGACAGCAAGCGACTATGCTGCCAATGTGGAATTAGCGCCTGCTTTAGCACCGACAACACCACGCCCTGCGGCAACACAAGCCATGGTTAAAGTACACACACCTAAAGTAAAAACCATTGAAGCGGTTTGCGCATTTTTAGCCATACCAACAAGCCAATGCTTAAAAACCCTTATTGTTAAAGGTGCTGACACCCCAGCTGTTGCCCTAGTATTGCGTGGCGACCATCAGCTTAATGAAATTAAAGTAGAAAAACTGCCACAAATTGCTGCACCAATGACTTTTTTGACTGAAGCAGAGGTGTTAGCAGTCACAGGCGCACCTGTGGGCAGCTTAGGCGTCCTCAATTTAAGCATTCCTATGATCGTTGACTATAGCGCCGCGCATGCTGCTAACTTTGCCTGCGGTGCCAATGAGGCAGACTACCATCTTACTGGTGTGAATTGGGGTCGTGACTGCCCAGAACCTGCATTAACTGCCGATTTACGCAACGTTGTCGAAGGCGATCCAAGCCCTTGCGGACAGGGCGAAATTCGTATCGCTCGCGGCATCGAAGTGGGGCATATTTTCCAACTAGGAAAAACTTACTCTGAAGCAATGCAGTGCACTGTGCTCAAAGAAGACGGCAAAGCAACCGTTTTAGAAATGGGATGCTATGGCATTGGTGTTTCGCGTGTTGTCGCCGCGGCAATTGAACAAAATAACGATGCTAAAGGCATTATTTGGCCTGATGCCATTGCCCCCTACACTGTGTCCGTAATTCCCATGATGATGCACAAATCACCACGAGTACAAGCCGCTACCGAAAAATTGGTGACTGAATTAGAGGCTGCTGGCATCGACGTGTTATTCGATGACCGTAATGAACGCCCTGGC
The DNA here is from genome assembly GCA_022759035.1 of Thiotrichales bacterium. Classification (GTDB taxonomy): domain Bacteria; phylum Pseudomonadota; class Gammaproteobacteria; order Thiomicrospirales; family Thiomicrospiraceae. The sequence goes on along the minus strand of JAEMQD010000150.1, from coordinate 12,639 downwards.
GTTATGTTTGCCGATGCCGAGCTGATTGGCATCCCGCATCGGCTCGTGATTGGTGAACGCGGTTTAGACGCAGGTACGATTGAATACAAGCATCGTCGAAGTGAAGCAGCAGAAAATTGGTCTTTAGATGAAGCGGTAACAAAGTTAAAAGCGTTAATTACGCGCTAATTCACAAACGGTTAACGAACAAACGAAAGGCGCTCAAAGAGCGCCTTTCGTATTATGAAAACAAAAAATGAAAACAAAAAAGCTTATAAGGCCTATTTTTCTGCCATCATCGCCCTAACACGCGCCAAGTCTTCAGGAGTATCTACTCCTGCATGAGTGGGTGCGCAAGCTTGCGCTAGAATGATTTTGTAACCATGCCAAAGTACACGTAATTGCTCCAGCGCTTCCACTTGCTCCATCTCACAAGCGGGCCATTGTGCATAGCTTCTTAAAAATCCTGCACGGTATGCATAAATCCCTAAGTGCCGACAAAATGGCACTGTTTTAGGTAGTCGGGTATCTGCATGAAGCTGGCTACCAAAAAGATCACGATGCCACGGAATTGGCGATCGCGAAAAAGCTAAGGCGTAACCCTGTTGATCTGTAACCACTTTAACCATATTCGGATTCATTAAATGCAGTGCATTATCAATTGGCTCCCATAAAGTTGCCATAGACGCTTCTGGATGCTGCTGCAACAACAGCGCAATTTGATTAATCACATCGGGAGAAATGAGTGGCTCATCGCCTTGCACATTAACAACGGGAGTTTCATCAGACAACCCCAATAAAGAAGATGCCTCTGCCAAGCGTTCTGTCCCCGATAAATGGCTTGATTTCGTCATCACGACTTGGGCACCAAAATCGCGCATGACATCACAAACTTGTTGACTATCTGTAGCAATGGCAACACCAGCAACCTCTGCTTGCAAAGCACGTTGCCAAACATGCCAAACCATTGGCTTACCCGCAATATCTGCAAGCGGCTTATTAGGCAATCGAGATGACTGCATTCGCGCTGGAATAAGGACAATAGGACGTGGCATAATTAGTGCTGCTTATGTTGGCGATAATGCTCAGCTTCTTCAAGAGAAAGTTGGCGCGCCTCATTCACTAACAAGATAGGAATACCATCTCGCACAGGATAAGCAAGACCCGCCGCTAACGAAACCAACTCCTGCTTTGTTTTATCCCATATTAGTGGCGTTTTATTCGCAGGACAAACCAATATCGACAATAAATTTTTATCCATAACATCCCTAATTATTTTCACTTAGCTGCTGATTAAGTTGTGAAATTAAAGATGAAAACAACTTCACATCCACCTGTGTTTCAACAACCAACGCCCACCAATGTTCTTGGGCAAATTCACGACACCTAACGGCATCTTTCACGGTCATGACCAAAGGCTGTTGACCATCATCAAACTGCTGTACAACTGACAAACTGAGCGCTTGATGATCTTTTAACGCAACAGCATGTACAATTTCTATATTCAACTGACTGACTGTATCAAAAAACCGTTGTGGATTACCAATGCCAGCCATAGCCACAACAGAAGCAGACAACTTATCTAGCGCACACTGCTTGCCCGTTTTGACATTGCGCCAGTAACATGGCACTAACGTAAAATCCCGTCCATTGTATAAGGTTAAATCAGCAGAGGGCAAGCTGTTTTCTGGCTCTCTTAACGGGCCAGCAGGTAAACAGTAGCCATTACCATAACCCTTATCCACGTCGACAACCTCAATGACATAATCACGCGATAAACGCCAGTGCTGCCATCCATCATCAGAAAGAATAATTTCTACAGGTGTATTAGCAAGTAGTTCGCGCGCAGCGGCAACACGATCACTACCAACATACACGGGGACCCCTAAAGCTTGCCAAAGCAATAACGGTTCATCTCCAACTAAGTCACTTGTAGACAACACATCAACCGCTCGCACCAAGTGGTCTTTACGACCATAACCACGGCTAATAATACCAACACGCCACCCTTGTGCTTGCAATACTGGAACCAAAGCTAATAATAGTGGCGTCTTACCAGCACCACCAACAACACGATTACCCACAACCACAACTGGAACGGGTAGCTTAACCGTCTTTAACACCCCCAACTGATAAGCAATTCGTTTTAGCCACAACAGCGCACAATAAACGGTCATGAGTACCTTGGCCCATATGGGCGGTGTTCGACCAACATACCAAAACATCGGCCAACCGCCCGTTTTTTGATCACTCATAATGCTTCCTGATGATAAAAGCGATGGTTAAATTGACGATAGCCCCGTATTATTTCTACCGATTTATCCGTAAATAATACGTCAATAGCACCAAGCTGATTTGTACTGTTAACCACCTTAGCCCACTCATGACGCGGCGCTTTGCCTTGACTAATCCATTGAGGTACAACAACAGGATACAGCGGTTTACCCTCGGCGGGAGGCGCAATCACAACAATACCAGAAGGCACATCCGTACTTGGCTTATACCATGTCAACGCAAAAGGCTGAATAGCAAGGGATTCGTTAAAGTATAGCCAACAATGACCATCTTGCGTTTGTAAAAATCGAAAAGGAAGCGCGTTCGCTGTTTTTAGCAATGTCGCATCTAGCGAACAAGTATTGGTATTAATCATTTGTGTTACTGGCATATTGCGCTGTAACCGCGCAACAGCAGCCTGAGCAACCTCACCCTGATCTAACAGAAGCACACCATTCAATTCAGTCACCCCTAAGGCCACTAAACTAGGCAAAATCATATGTTCCATCGTCGCGACATTTCCTGTACCAATCAACCAATTTCCTTGATGGCTTTGCCAAACAGCAACCAGCGGGCTGGTGCCAGTGTCTAACAAGGTTAATTGAACGGTATGCGCTGGCAAAGGGTGTAACCAAGCAAAAGGCGAAAGTAAGATAACCGCTTTTGGCCAACTTGCAATTGTCACTAATAACTGCCACAACAACGACCAAATGCTGTCTGCCCAATTCGCTAAATAACTTGCCAATGTAGGACTAACCCATGCTAATAATGCGATGATTAACAGCAAAGGTACCAACAACCACTCAACAATAGGTGCAGCAAGTAAGTTAGCAACGACAGAATAAGTTGGTATTTGATTAAAAAATAATATTAAAAATGGTGCTAACAGGACACTCATACCTACATGCAACAGCAATAATTTTTGTAACCTGTTGCCTGAAGTGTGTAATAACCATAAAAGCATTGCAGTCGCAAGAAATGACAACCAAAAGCCTACCTGATTAACCGCGCTGATATCCCACAGCAACACAAGCAATAACGCCCAAGAAAGTGTTAATACAGGGTGAAAGCGACGCTTTAACCATACTCCGATAAGGACAACTAACAGCATTAACAATGCACGCTGCACAGGCACATTAAATCCAGCCAAAAACGCAAAAGCAACGGCAGCTACAAGCGAAAAAATAGAGGCTACCACCACTGCTGGGTAACGTTGTGTAGGAAAGACCTTCCAAAAAGCCAGTCCCAGAAACCAAGCAAAACCCGCAACCAAAGTGATATGCGACCCAGAAACAACCGCCATATGTAGCGTTCCCGTATCACGTAACACTTGCCATTGTTGCGCATCAACGCCACTTGTTTCGCCTAATACCAAAGCAACAGACAAGCCGCGAAAAATACTATCACTAGGTAAGACAAGCATCAGTTTTTCCATCGCAAGCCAACGCAATGCCTGCCAATGATGATGTTCTAACGAAATTGCTTCCGCCTTAATAACACGCCCTACCGCTTGAATATGCTGCGAAAACAACCAAGCCTCATAGTCGATACCTGCTGGATTATAATGCCCTTGACTTCGTTGTAAACGCAACTCGGTCGACCAAACCTCTCCTGCAATGGGATGATACGCTTCAGGAAAATACAATAAAACGGAAGCATGAGTTAATGCTGGCGAAGGCGCCTGAATAAGCGTTGCCTGTACGCGCCAGCCCTGATCGCTTTTAACCGCAACACCATCAATACGTACTTTGGCAGAAAACGACACATCCTGCCAAAGCGCTGGAATGACCTCAGATTGCCAAACCAACATCCGTTCCTGCATCAACGCAGCACCAAGTGCCAGTCCCAGCATTAAATGGTAAACCCAAACATGTCGCTGAGTGCGCAACATGAACCAAACAGCAACACCCCCAAAAAGCAGCCATAAAAACAACCACTTTTCATCTGGCACAGATGCCTGTTGCACTAAAATTGTTGCGCTAATCGCCGTACCAACAGCAACCCATAACACCCAAGGTAAATAACTTAGGCGGAAAGGCAACTTAATGCTGGCTTGGCTCTTCATCATGCTCAGTGCTAATTGGATTCATTAACTCCAATACATGCATTACTTGCTCATTAATTAACTCGGCTGGCTGATTGGTTAACAACGCCAAGGCTTCATCTAAATGACTCACGGGATAAACATGAAACTGACCAGCAGCACAAGCCTCTCGCACGTCATCAGCCAACATCAACGACTGCTGATTGACTGCTGGAATTAATACCCCTTGCGAACCCGTTAACCCACGCATCGCACAAAGGCGAAAAAAACCTTCAATTTTTTCATTAATGCCACCAACAGCCTGAATATCACCAAACTGATTAATGGCACCCGTTACCGCAATATCTTGTCGTAATGGTACTTGCGCAATGGAAGACAATAACGCAAGTGTTTCTGCTGCTGATGCACTATCGCCTTCAACACCTTCATAGGTTTGCTCCATCACCACACTCGCAGTCAACGCCATCGACCGAGAGCGCATAAAACGGCCACGTAAATAACCTTGGACAATCAGCATCCCTTTACTATGAATTGGCCCAGCCAAATCCACTTCTTTTTCAATATCGACCAAACCGTCATTACCAGGCGATGTTTGCGCACTAATCTTGACAGGCTGACCAAAAGCCATTCTACCGACCTCATAAACCGTTAACGCATTAATTTGACCTACTGCTAAATCAGCCGTTGCAATGGCTAACCAACCAGAAGTAATCGCTTGGCGATACTCCGCTTCAAGACGCCCTGCTTCGTAACGGTCTTTTTCAATAGCCAGTTGCACAGACTGCGCATCGACCTGTTTTTTATCTAACTGTAACGCCTCATCTTGCGCACGCATTAACACCGCTTCTAACCGATCCATAACCAATGCCAAACGCGTTGCATCCTCACCCATGCGTGCCGATAGCGCACACAATAAAGCTAACGCATCAGCAGTCACTGGCAACAATAAATCTGTTTGACAACGTGCAAGTAAAACTGACATGAGCGCTTGCTCCATTACTGCCGTTCTATCCGCAAAGGCTTCAAATTCAATCAAACGATCAAACAAGCCCACGACATCGCTATCCGCTTCCTCTAACGAATAAAAGTCATGCGCCTCACCGACCAACACCAAACGGATATCGATTGCCCAATCATTCACTAACGGCAAACTGTCGCTTAGCTTATTGCCTTGCACCGCATACCAATCATCAGCAGAAAGGCGCCCTGTTTGCAAAACGCCTTTGATTACTTGCCACAACTGGGCCACCTGCAACAAAGAAGCAACGCGCACAATCAGATAACCACCATCAGCACGATGCAACGCACCAGCACGAACATGATTACCCACAGCCGTACCGACTAACTGTGGCAAAGATAACGCAGGTTCATACATAACAGGCACATTTTGCCCTGTCACCAAATACTGTGCCGCTGCGGCAGACTCAATCTCTGCAACTAACCAAGTGCGCCAAGCCTCTATCCCTTCGTCAACAACCATTAAATGCTTCTGACGACGCGCACGCAAAAAACTGCTTAATGCAGAAGCGGCTCGTGGATGTAATTCTGCCATTGGCAACAAACTAGCAGTGATATTTTCAAGATGAGTAATGGGTGTTTGGCGATAAAGTTGTTCGGGTGTTAACGAAGGTAAAAGGTTGGACATAATCTTCCGCTGGTAGAAATTTAACTGACGAAACGCTATTCTATCCTAAGCAGCTACTGGTTACATTAACCAAAGGCAATCAAATCAAAACAAGCACAGGAGAAAAGAAATGCCTTCATTTGATATCGTTTCCGAAGTTGACAAACATGAGCTAGCCAACGCCGTTGATCAAGCGAATAAGGAAGTCACGTCTCGATTCGACTTTAAAGGAACCGATTCTAGCTTTAGCTTAGACGACAAAGAAATGCTGATTAAACTCCAAACAGAATCCGAATTTCAACTTGATCAAATGTATGACATCCTTACGGCAAAACTGATTAAACGCGGTATCGATACACGTTCCATTGAGCGAAAAAACCCTGATATTCAACTCAAAACAGCCAAACAAACCATTATTGTTCATCAAGGGCTAGACGCAACGATCGCTAAAAAAATTACTAAAGCCATTAAAGATCAAAAAATGAAAGTACAAGCAGCCATTCAAGGTGAAACCGTGCGTGTCACAGGAAAAAAACGGGACGACTTGCAAGAAGCCATTGCCATGCTGCGCCAACTAGACGATTTAGAACGCCCATTACAATTTAATAATTTCCGCGATTAAAGATTAAATAACTTATTGACAATATCAGATTATCATTATATTATTATCAACACCTAAATAGTGATTAATCATTACTTAGGTGTTGTGAGCGTTTTTACATTGTTTGCCAGGTTTTCCTCTGGTCAAATTGTGGGTTTAGCCTGACTTTTGTCAGGCTTTTTATTTTATACTTAGCAACATGTTAAACAAATCACTACACTCCCCTTATCTCATTCGTTATTTATTGCTAATAACGCTACTTGCACACAGCATTCCCGCAGCTTATGTTCCACTTACTGTTGACGAAGCACACTATGCGCTTTATGGCTTAAAACCTGCATTAAGTTACTTTGACCATCCACCACTCGTCGGTTGGTTAAATGCACTTGCACTGATGATAAGTGATCACGAGTTGGCTTTAAGAAGCTTCGCCATTGCAAGCTACGCCCTCAGCTTATGGCTCGTTTACCGCTATACGCTAACGCATTACCAATCACAAATCACCGCCAATATCGCAACGTTACTGTTTAGTGCGATGCCCATTTTACATCTGCTTGGTATCGGTCTTGTGCCAGACACACTACTGCTACCGCTAACCATCGCACTATTTTGGCAAGCGCAAAACACATTAACTAAGCCTTCATGGCAGAACTGGCTATTGCTCGGCTTACTCATCGGCACCGCGGCTTTAAGCAAATATACCAGCATCCTCTTCGCCGTTGGACTGGTGTTGATGCTACTCGTTAGCAAATCTACCCATTTGTTCAAACACCTAGGCTTATGGATGAGCGTTGCGATCGCGGGCGCAATGACATTACCTATTCTTATTTGGAATAGCCAACATAACTGGATTTCCATCTTATACCAACTCAATCATGGCAGTCCCGACACTGCATTTATGTGGACACACTTGTTGCAAAGCCAAGCGAGTCAACTTCTTGCCTACACTCCCTTTGTGTGGCTTGGTGCTTGGTTGTTAACCACCAACTTTCGCCAATTTATTTCAAACATACAACATAGACAGCTCGTCGCATTTACATTGCCCGCACTCATCATTTTTACAATTTCATCCGGTAAAGAGCCCAGCTTGCCGCATTGGCTGGCCTTCTTTTATTTACTGTGGCTACCTAGTTTGAGTCAACGTATCACACAAGCATATCATGCATCAAATCGACGCTTGGTTAACATCCTATTCACCACCAACTTCACCTATGGTTGGTTAATTACGTTGGTCATTATTGCATTAAGCTTTTCGCCACGACTAGGAGAAGCATTTCATCCCAATCCTGCACAAGACCTAATTGGTTGGAAAACAGCAGCACAAATTGCAACAAAAATTCGCCTAGAAAACGAACCCATTTTAACCACACATTGGGTAGATAGTAGTCGCATCGCGTGGTATGCGCGCCCAGCACCCGTTATTGTGTTAGATGATCGCATCGATCAATTTGATCTATGGTTTGGTTCACCAACAAACCAAACTTCTGGTCTACTCATCCTACCACCGCATACGAATAGCTCTGATTGGTTGGCCCGTTTTGAATCTTGTCAATATTTGACCGCAACCCATGAAGACTTCCGCTTCTACCGTTGCTTGCATTTTATTGTTAGCCCCTAACCTGCTATTTCCCGTATAATTAGCCAAATTTTATTGCCTTTATCGAACTGCACCTTAATGAAAATTGCTTTAGCTTGGTTAAAACTCATTCTTTCGCTTCTCCTCCTATGGCTTATTGTTCAACGATTGGATAATACGCACTTGTGGCAAAGCATTGCCAATATCGGCGTTGGTAGCTTATTACTGGCTTTATTATTACAACTCGCTAGCACCTTAACTGCTGCCTATCGCTGGAGCCTTATTCAACGTTGGCTTGGCGATCCACCAGATACGACTTTTTATATTAAAAGCTATTTCAAAGGCGCGCTATTCAATCAACTTTTGCCTACCAGTATCGGCGGAGACGCCTATCGTGTGTTAGAAAATGGCAATCGAATTGGCAATCACAAAGAAGCTTTTTTTGGTGTATTTATTGACCGTATCGCAGGCCTTTTAGGGCTATTACTGCTCAACGCACTTGCGCTATTTTGGTTACCCACTTTGTTGCCCGCACAAATTGCTTACAGCATTGGTGTCATTTTAGTAATTGCTTTTATCGGTGCTATTTTTGGTTTACTGATGCATAAGCTACCGAAGTGGTCTTTTCCGCTTTGGTCAAGCTTACAAAAACTTTCACAACGCTTTGCACAGGTCTATAGCAATGGCAAAACCATTAGTATTCAACTTGGACTCTCTGCGGTCATTCACTTATTTTCCATGTTAGTGCTCATGACAATTGGCAATGGGCTTGGACTAACCTTCGACCTCATTGTGTACTTAGTGGTCATTCCACCTGTCATACTGCTAACGCTACTCCCCCTTTCCTTTGCAGGCTGGGGCATTCGTGAAGGTGCGATGGTGGGTATATTTGCACTAATTGGCGCTGCACCAGAGCCTGTACTCGCATTATCTGTTATCTATGGTTTGACCCTCATCGTGGCAAGCCTTCCTGGATTATGGTTTTTTACCCACGACAAACAATGGTGGCAAAATAATCATTCTACCCATAACAACAATAAGGAAAATTAATTTATGCGTGTTGATACCATGCGCCAACTCGACTACTGGCTCGGCATTCCTTTAACCTTTATTGCCAGCTTATATGTTGCTTTTCAAGATTGGTTTAGAAACCAAGCAAGCATAGAACAACCAGACATCAAACGCATTTTATTTGTTGAGCTTTCTGAAATGGGTAGCACCATCATTGCTGATCCAGCGATGCGTCGTGCACAAAAAAACCTAAACGCAGAACTATTTTTCGTTATTTTTGCCAAAAATCGCCCCAGTTTAGCGCTACTTGATACTGTCAAACCAGCGAATGTATTTACCTTACGCGAAGATAGTCTTCTTACCTTACTATGGGACAGCTTACGCTACCTCGTCTGGTGCCGTAAAAACCACATCGACACAGTAATCGACCTAGAGCTTTTCTCTCGCGTTAGCGCTTTACTAACAGGATTATCTGGTGCATGGCGACGCGTTGGTTTCCATAGCTTTCATAATGAAGGGCTATGGCGCGGCTTTATGCTAACGCACAAGGTTGCCTACAATGCACATCAACACGTTGCCAAAAGCTTTATTGCACTTGTGTACAGTTTGGAATGCAACCAAACAGAAATCCCCTATGCAAAAACCACTATTAGCGATGAAGACATTAAGCTAACGCAAGCTGTCGTTAGTGAACAAGCCAAAGCAGAAATGCGCCAGCGCATTGCGCTGCTATGCCCTGAGCAAACCCTTCACAATAAACGTATTGTACTCATTAACCCTAATGCTTCAGAATTACTGACACAACGTCGTTGGCCAAAAGAACGCTATGCTGAACTTATGCGCAACCTGCTTAGCGCACATCATGACATCGTTATCCTGATTACTGGTGCGCCAGCAGAACGAGAAGAAGCTGAAGCCCTAAAGCAACAATGTGATAGTGATCGCGTCATCAATTTTGCTGGCGGCGTCAAATTCGCCGAACTCCCCACATTATATTGGGTCAGCCACCTAATGGTGAGTAACGACTCTGGTCCAGGCCATTTTTCTGCAATCACACCGCTGAAAACCTTTGTGTTATTTGGCCCAGAAACACCAACACTTTATGGTTCGTTAGGCAACAGCACCCCTATTTGGGCAGGATTAGCTTGTGCGCCTTGTGTCTCTGCTGCAAACCATCGTAAAACACCCTGTTCACAACCCGTTTGTATGACCGCCATTAGCGTAGCACAAGTGCAAGCATTGGTGAGTGCCGAATTGAATCAAAATCAGACAATGAGCACATGATACAATAACCCCGTTTTTAAAAGGAGCATAATGATGCGTCGTTTTTTTGCATTGATTGGAGTTTTATTTTTTATGACATCGACAGAAGTTCTTGCAGATAATCCGAAAGTTTTATTTAAGACAAATCACGGTGATATCACCGTCGAGCTTTTTGCTGACAAGGCACCCAAAACCGTTGCCAACTTTTTAACTTACGTAAAAGAAGGCCATTATAACGGCACGATTTTTCATCGCGTTATTAAAGACTTTATGATTCAAGGCGGTGGTTTTACGGCAGATATGACACAAAAGCCAGTACATGAACCTATTGAAAATGAAGCCGACAATGGCCTAAGAAATACGATTGGTACACTTGCCATGGCACGCACCAATGATCCTCATTCGGCAACAGCGCAATTCTTCATTAATACGGTTAATAATGACTTTCTAGACTTCCGCGAAAAAACACCGCGCGCTTGGGGTTATGCTGTATTTGGACGTGTTATTGATGGCATGAAAACAGTAAACGAAATTCGTTCTGTACCAACAGGTAATAAAGGCATGTACCAAGATGTACCTAAAGAGCCTGTAATTATTCAAGAAGCACATCAGCTTTAAGTTGTTCGCACCATGATATCATCGCCAGCCAACAACATAATTTTTATCGCCGATGTCCATTTGCCACCCCAGGCAGATGCGTTACTAACCAAAGCATTTTTGCAGTTTATGCAAACCACCGCCAAGGAAGCTGACGCAGTATACATTTTGGGCGATTTATTTGACGGTTGGTTAGGAGATGATATTGGGATTATTGCCTACGCAACAGTGATACAGGCACTATCCGACTATACACGTTTAGGAAAAGCGCTTTACATTGGTCGTGGTAACCGTGATTTTCTTCTGAAAGCAGCGTTTGCTCAAGCCACAGGAGCAACATTGCTTGATGATGAAACAGAAGTCCAGCTCGACGGCAATAACAAAGCGGTGTTACTACACGGAGACACGCTTTGTACTGACGACACCACCTATTTAACAATGCGCGCGATTATGTTTAATCCAGCATGGCAAGCAGAACAACTTAAAAAATCAGCAACTGAGCGCATTGCTATTGCCCAGCAACTGAGAGATGCCAGTAGTAGCGAAAAACAAAACAAGCAAGAAGAGATCATGGATGTAACCACCATGGGGGTATCCGAACTCGTTCAACGTCATCCAACCGTCAACCATATCATCCACGGCCATACACACCGTCCAATGAAGCATTCAGATAATACGAGCGTAACCCGCTGGGTAGTCGGTGACTGGCGACCACAAGCCATTTATCTGCAATGGAAAAACAATCAACTCGCGTTACAAACCTTTTTACCTGATTGAATCTTTTTCAGATGCTTATTAATTAGTACCGACTGCGGCATAAGTCTGCAAAGCCATACGCACTTCTTTAATATTCGCTTTAGACAGCATCAAAACATCCATACCATCTTCTAAGTAGTTCGTCATCTCCTCGCCAATATAAGCACCTAACGAGGTGTCCGCGACAATACCATTAGCTACTTTTAACAAGCCAACGAGTACGCTAACCTTATCCGCAGTAATACGATCACATTGCTCAATGTGATGATCATAAATTGCTTGTACCATTTCCGCAGACAATTGCCATTTTTTAGCCATCAACACACCAACAACGGCATGGTTGGTTTTAAAAATCGCTTCCTCTTTTTCAATACTGGTAATCGGGAAACTATGCGATTGAAAAAACACATCACTATAAGCGCTAGCATCTTTAGCAGCAAGCAAAAAAGCACCACAATTATGAAACAACCCACACAAATAAGCTTCATCTGGCGATACACCATGAACAAAATAAGCGAGTTCTGCCATACAATAAGCCACGTCAACCGAATGATCCATAATCTCTCTAATCGTTTCAGCGCTACCCAATACCTGCTTTAATGCTGAAGCGATGACCATATTTTTTAGGTTTTTTGTTCCAAGAACAGCAACTGCTTGGGCAATCGACTGAATAGGTTGTTTAGGACGCATCGCGGGTGAATTGGCTAGCGTTAAGACGTCTGCAGCTAATAACGCGTTTTTGCAAATAATCTGAGTAACTACTTGCGTATTCGGATAACGCCCATTCATTTCTTTTTCCATTGCCATAATTTCTTCTGGCACATCTGGAATAGCAATGCCTTGTATAGCAAGGAAGGCACGACGTAATTTTTGTTCAAAAGTTTCTATCATATTATTACGCTATCTAACTATAG
>JAEMQD010000063.1:13354-36931 GCA_022759035.1 Thiotrichales bacterium | reverse complement strand
TTGTTTTCTTGTTGTGTTTTTATTTTTATAAAAACACTACCTATTGTGCTTTTTTTATTTATTAATTTTTCTTATGAATCCCTAAAAAAAATAAGTCATATTTTTTTATCTATTTTAATTTTAGGTTGCTTTCTTATCTTATTGTTTAATATTGATTTTTATTTAATACAATCAATATTCACCCTATTTTTTTGCGTTGAGAAGTGGAAATGGCATTGGTAGAATATGGGCCAATGTGGAGAAAAGTGGGAATAAGTGGAAACAAAATCGTCAATTACCTTTCGCGGATTGCAAACTGCGACTTTGGATGACAAAGGACGCCTTGCAATACCAAAGCGATTTCGTGAAACCTTACAAGCAGTTTGTGAGGGCGAGGTAGTATTGACGGTAGATATCCACGATGCCTGTTTACTATTGTACCCGATGTCGGTATGGCAGGAGATTGAGGCGAAGCTAATGTCGCTGCCAAACATGGACCCAGCAACGCGACGCGTGCAACGATTATTGCTTGGGCACGCGGTTGAAATGGAGATGGATAATTCAGGTCGTATCCTTGTGCCAGATTTGCTGCGTGAACATGCGGGTATGGGGAAAGAATTAATGCTAGTGGGTCAGGGTAACAAAATCGAGTTTTGGGCAGCTGAAACATGGCAGGCACAACGTACCGCTTGGATTGAAGCGACGCGTGCTGAGATGTCAAGTGATTTGGCAACAACAAGCCCACTGGCTGGTTTGAGTTTATAACATGTCGGACAACCATGCGCCTGTTTTATTTCAAGAGTGCATGGATGCGCTAGCGATACGTCCTGATGGGGTGTATATCGATGGCACTTTTGGACGAGGTGGGCATAGCGCGGGTATTTTGGCGCAATTGGGGGAGCAAGGTCGTTTGATTGCTTTTGACCAAGATACCCAAGCGATTGCTTATGGACAGCAAAGGTTTGAAGGTGATGCGCGTATTCGCTTTGTGCATGCGAATTTTGCGCGGATGGCAGAATATGTTGATACCTTGGTAGATGGTATTTTGTTAGATTTGGGCGTGTCATCACCACAACTAGATAATGCAGAACGCGGGTTTAGTTTTATGCAGTCAGGCCCGTTAGATATGCGTATGGATACGCAAAACGGTGTGACATTGGCTACTAAACTGGCGAACGTTTCGGTTGACGAATTGACGCATGTGTTGAAAGTTTACGGTGAAGAAAAGTTTGCGCGTCGTATTGCTGTCGCTATTGTAGAGGCGATGGCAAGCGAGCGAGGGATTGTGGATACCTTGGCATTGGCTCAGGTGATCGCGGATGCGCAACCGGTAAAGGATAAGTATAAACATCCTGCTACACGTGCTTTTCAAGCATTGCGTATTTGGGTGAATGATGAGATGGGCGTGCTGCGTAACGTATTAGATTCGGCAGTTAACCAGCTTAAACCAGGTGGGCGTTTAGCGGTGATTAGTTTTCACTCGTTAGAAGATCGAATGGTTAAACAGTATTTTCGCGATTTGTCGCGTGGTCGTTATGACGATGCATTGCGACAAGTTGTTTCTGAACCGAGGATGAAGTCGCTAGGAAAGCGTTTTCCCAGTTTAGAAGAAACAGAACAGAATCCACGGGCGCGTAGTGCTATTTTGCGTGTCGTGGAATCTTTGTAGTAATGAAAAGCACAAGCGAGAGGGTGGTTGTTATGAAGTTCGAATTAGAAGAAGCGGTCAGCTTAACAGGTATGCCTGTTATTAAGGTGATTGGTTTAGGTGGCGGTGGCTGCAATGCGCTAGATTATATGGTGCGTAACGAAATCGTTGGTGTTGATTTTGTTGCAGCGAATACCGATGCACAGGCGTTAAATAAGTCGTTAGCGTCGACGCGTATTCAGCTAGGTAAGTCTGGTTTGGGTGCTGGTTCTAATGTAGAAAAAGGCAAGCAAGCAGCGAATGAAGATATTGATCGTGTGCGTCATGCATTAGACGGAACACACATGCTATTTGTTACCGCTGGTATGGGTGGTGGTACAGGTACGGGATCTGCACCAGTTGTTGCTAAGGCGGCACGTGAGATGGGCGTGTTAACTGTTGGTGTTGTTACGAGTCCTTATAGTTTCGAAAAACGCGATAAGATTGCCAGTGAAGGGATTGCAGCCTTGGCTGAACAGGTTGATTCGTTGATTGTGATTCCAAATGAAAAATTGCATAAAGTAGCAGGCAAAAAGCTAGGCATGTTGCAAGCTTTTGATATGGCCAATAAGGTACTGCATAACGCGGTACGTGGTGTTGCAGAAGTCGTAACACGTGAAGGATTGATTAACGTCGACTTTGAAGACGTGCGCACGATGATGGGTTTCCGTGGCTTGGCGATGATGGGTGTTGGCTCAGCAACAGGTGAAGATCGTGCTAAAAATGCAACCATGGCTGCTATTTCTAGCCCATTACTTGAAGATATCAGTATTAACGGCGCACAAGGTATTTTAGTGAATGTTGTTGCTTCTGAAGATTTAGGTTCTGATGAGTTTGAAGAAGTTGGTCATTTGATTGAAAGCTTTGCACATCCTGATGCTATGATTAAAATCGGCTTAGCTTTTGATCCGAGTTTGGGTGATGAAGTTCAAGTAACAATTATTGCAACTGGCTTAACTTCAGTGAATGAAGCAGCTAAGCCGAAGGTGGAAGTCAAACCAGAACCTGTTGTGGCAGCGGCACCTGTTGCAACAGAAGCAACACGTGGTTCACGTTGGGCCAATCCAGCGGTTTTAACGCCTTCTGCAGGTGCGTCTGTTGTGCCTGGTATGGTCACTGGTAATATCGCGGGGTTACGTCAGGGTGCTTCGGGTGTTATCGGTGCGCCTCATAATGAAAGCCACGCTTATCTAAATATCCCTTCTTGGATTCGCAAGCAAGCTAATTAATTTAGCTGTTGCCTGTTGAACTAAGATGAAAAACGCCCCTTTGCCCAGCTTACTCTCGCTCTGGTCTTGGGGCGTTTTTGTTTGGATAACGTTAATTGTCTTTTTATTGGTGAGTGCCATTGCTGTTGTTTGGACGAAGCACCAAGTTCGCTTAACGTCAACAGAATTGCACAAAACAGTTAAAAAGGACTATGCGTTACGCGTTGAAGAAGGCAGATTGGCTTTGGAATATAACCATTTACTTTCGCGTACACGTATTGAACAAATTGCTCGAGAGAAGCTGTCTATGGTGCCCATGACTACGGCACAAGAGCGCGTTTTGTTATTACCTGAAGGCGTACAACCGCCATGATGTTACAAACAAATAGAGATCGCTTTATTTTTGGCGTCATTTTTCTGGCGTTTTTGGCGTTATTGTTTGGTGCATGGCGCGTTATGATTGTGCAGTCTGATTTCTTACAGCAAGAAGGCGATAAGCGACAAATTCGCAACTTAACCTTGCCTGCTGCGCGTGGCGCTATTTTAGATCGTCGTGGTAATGTGTTAGCGATGAGTACACCGATGATTTCTGTTGCAATTGATCCTAAGGTGTTGACAGAAAAACCAGACTATCAAATTTCACTTGCTTCGGCGTTGCGTATGCCATTGGAAGTTATTCAAGAAAAAGTCCGTGCCAATGCAGATAAACGTTTTGTTTATTTAAAACGTGGTTTAGCGCCACAAGAAGCGCAACTTATTGAAAAGCTTCCGCTAGATGGTGTTCACTTGTTGCCAGAGTTCAAGCGCTTTTACCCCTCTGGTGAGGTCACCTCACATGTGATTGGCTTCACAAATATCGATGATCAAGGGATTGAAGGCATTGAGTTAGGTTATAACGATTGGCTCAAAGGTACGCCAGGGGTGCGTAAAGTTATTCGTGATAATTTAGGACGGGTGATTGAAACGGTTGATGATATTCGTCCAGCACATGAAGGAAATGTATTGCGCTTGTCTTTGGATAGGGATTTGCAGTTTTTCGCCTATCGCGCTTTAAAAAAAGCCATGATCGAGCATCAAGCAAAAGCAGCAGAATTGGTGTTGTTAGATGTGCATACTGGTGAAGTGTTGGCAATGGTTTCTCAACCTGGTTTTAACCCAAACGATCGTGCGCTGGTGACGGCTAATCAAACACGTAATCGTGTAGTTACAGACGTTTTCGAGCCAGGATCGACCATTAAACCAATTATTATTGCTGGTGCATTAGAGTTGGGTAAGGTTCAGCCTGATACGGTTATCGATACGGGAAAAGGCAAGTATTTGTCGAACGATAAAGTGGTGCGTGACCATCATGGTTACGGTCAATTAGACTTAGCTGGTATTCTGCGTAAGTCTAGTAATATTGGCATGGTTAAAATTGTTGAAACCATGACGAAAGAAGAAGTGTGGCGCTTTTTGCATTTTGCTGGTTTGGGTCAAGAAACGGGAATAGTTTTTCCAGGAGAACAGACAGGGCGATTGCGCGATCCGTTTGAATGGTATCCCGTTACTAAAACGACAGCGGCTTATGGTTACGGTTATAACGTCACGTTACTACAGTTGGCGCATGCCTATTCTATTTTGGCAAATGACGGGATATCGGTACCGGTTAGTTTAATTGCTTTAGATAAGGCGCCAACGGGAAAACGTGTTTATCAATCGCAACATGCGCGGTTGGTTTTACGCTTAATGGAAGAGGTGGTGTCGGCTTCTGGTACGGGACGCAAGGCGGCTATTGCTGGTTATCATGTCGCGGGAAAAACAGGAACAACACGCAAAGCGAACCGTGGTTATGATTCGGATAAGTATCGCGCGCTATTTGTCGGGGTTGCGCCTGCCTCTGCGCCACGCTTTGTACTGGCGGTGACGGTTGAGGAACCGACGCGAGGACAGTATTACGGTGGTGATGTCGCAGCACCTATTTTCCACGATGTTATGGAAGAAACTTTGCGCTTAATGGCGGTTCCGCCAGATGATGTAACACCATGATTACGAAGACGTGGCATGAATTATGTCGTTTTGTTGCATCGCCTGTTGTTGGTGATGACAGCGTGGTGTGTTCACTTAAATCGGATTCGCGTCGGTTACAGTCAGGTGATGTGTTTTTAGCTTTGCCAGGGAAGCAGCAACATGGTGTTGCTTATGCATTAGCTGCAAAAAATATGGGTGCTATGGTCATTGCTGATCAAGCAGCGGAAGGGGTAGATATTGTTGTCCCTAATTTATCTGAACAACTTGGTAGTTTGTTAAATTGGTTCTATGATGCGCCATCGACACAATTAGCGTTGGTTGGTATTACTGGTACCAATGGTAAAACATCAACGAGCCATTATTTGGCGCAGTGGTTGTTTGCGTTAGGAAAAAAAGTTGCTGTTATCGGCACGGTGGGGAATGGTTTGTGGGGCGGTTTGTCGGCGGCAACGCATACAACACCAGATGCAGCAAGCTTGTATCATCAGCTTGCGCTTTGGGTAACACAGGGTGTAGATGTGGTGGTAATGGAGGTTTCCTCTCATGCCATTGATCAGCAGCGGATTGTTGGTTTGTCTTTTGCGGTAGTGGCGTTAACACAGGTTACCAGAGATCACCTTGACTATCATGGTACGGTTGAAAATTACCAGTCAGTTAAGGCACGTTTGTTTACTGATTGGTCGTCTGGCGCGCAAGTATTGAATGTTGAAGATGTGCTAGGCAGTCGTTTGCGTAAGCAGTTGCCGAATGTTTGTACTTATGGTCATGATGTTGCAGATATTGTTTGTAAGGAGTCTGCTCCTTTACCACAAGGGATGCAGGTGACTTTGTGTTATCAGGATACGTGCTGGAGCGGCGTGTTGCCACTCTATGGGGTATTTAATGTAGACAATGTGCTTTGTGCCTTGAGTTGCGGCGTGGCTTTGGGGTTTGCGATGCCTGACTTGTTGTCGAAACTAAGCGCAACAAAAGCCGTGTTAGGGCGTATGCAGGCTGTGTGGCAACATCCTATTACAATCGTTGATTATGCACACACGCCAGATGCACTGGAAAAAGTATTGGCTGCCGCTAAAGCGCATTTAGGGCAAGGCGCGCTGTGGGTAGTTTTTGGTGCAGGAGGGGATCGTGATGTGGGTAAGCGTCCTTTGATGGGTGCGATCGCTGATCAATATGCAGACTATCTTATTGTGACTGATGATAACCCACGTTCTGAGGCACCAAAAAACATTGCACAACATATTCTTTCAGGGGTGCGTCAGCATGATGCAATCTATATTGCGAATCGCCAAGAAGCGATTTGTTCGGCCTTAAAACGAGCGGGTTCAACGGATATTGTGCTGATTGCGGGTAAAGGACACGAGGATTATCAAGAAATTGCAGGGGTACGTTATCCTTTTTCGGATAGTGAGGCGGTGCAAAAATGCATGGTATGAATTGGCTACTGTCGGATATTGCACAAGTACTCGATACTTCCTACCGTGGTGAAGACGTTTATGTGCAGCGCATTATAACCGATAGTCGTCATGTGCAATTGGGCGATGTATTCGTTGCGCTTGTTGGTGAGCGGGTCGATGGTCATGATTTTATCCACGAAGTTATCGCCAAAGGTGCCGTTGCGGTTATTGTGACGCGTTTTACTGCTGGAGTTGATGCACCTCAGCTCTGTGTGCCCGACGCAGTTATTGCGTTGCAAAATTTAGCAGGTGCATGGCGGCGTAAGTTTACTTTATCGCCTTGTATTGCGGTGACGGGGAGTAATGGTAAAACGAGCGTTAAGGAAATGTTCGCGAGTGTGTTAAATGTGCTGACAGATGGGCATACTTTGTTAACACAAGGTAATCTAAATAATCATTTAGGTGTGCCAATGACATTATTGTCGCTTCGCTCACTTCACCAGTCTGCTGTCGTTGAAATTGGCGCAAATCATGTCGGTGAAATTGCGTGTTTGGTGCCACTCGTTCAGCCTAATATTGCGGTGATTACCAGTATTGCGATGGCGCACATTGGTGAGTTTGGTTCGCTAGAACGCATTATGCAGGCAAAAGGTGAAATATGGTCTGCTCTGACGGACAAAACAGACATTGCCGTCGTTCCTGTTGTCTCTGAAATGAGTCCATTTAACGCGTGGCCAGTTTGGCAGGCTAGTTTAGCTAATAAGCGCGTCGTTGCTTTTGGTCAGTTGGCCGATGTGCAAGTAAGCCGTGGTTGGCATGCTTGGGTTGGTGTTGTGGACCGTAAGCCAACTGCTGGAGGGCAGCGGGTCACCTTAGCGTCGAGTGATTGGGGAAGCGAAACGATTGACTTGCCTATATTGGGTGCGCATCAGGCAAACAATGTTGCCGCAGTCGCAGCGGGATTACTTGCGTATGGTTTGTCTTGGCAGGCAATTAAGACTGGGTTGGTACAGACGATATTACCTGGTGGACGATTGCGTAAGGTGACACTAGCACCAAAGTTTACGGTGATTGATGATACTTATAATGCGAACCCAGCTTCGATGAATGCAGCCATTGCGGTGTTAATGGAGTTACCAGCAAAAATGCATATTTTTGTTATGGGGATGATGGGGGAGTTGGGCGACGATGCGCTTTCACTTCATTTGCAAGTGGTTACGGCAGCAAAAAAAGCGGGTGTCAGTGCGTTTTATGCTATGGGCAAAGAAGCAGATAAGTTGGCGACCCAATTTGGTGATGGGGTTGCTTATGACGATGCAACCCAATTAGCGCAAGCGGTTAGTGCGCATTACCAAGAAATAGGCGATGTTGCGGTGTTGGTTAAGGGGTCGCGATCGTCACGCATGGAGCGTGTTGTTGAGGCATTGATCGCTATGAATAATCAAGAAAATAGGGCGACAGTTGAGGGAGTAGCTAAGGTATGATTCTGTCTTTTGCGGAATGGTTGCAACATTGGTATGGCGCACTTCATCTGTTTAATTATGTTACTTTTCGCGGGTTGATGGCGGCATTAACGGCTTTGGTTATTGCTTTGTGGGCTGGACCTGCCGTTATTCGTTGGCTGACGGTGCTTAAAGTGGGTCAAGCTGTTCGTACAGATGGTCCTCAGTCGCATCTTGCTAAAAGTGGTACGCCTACGATGGGGGGTGTGCTTATTTTGCTGTCTGTTATTATCAGTGCTTTGTTGTGGAGTGATTTAACTAACCATTATGTGTGGTTGTTAATTGCAGTTACGCTTGCTTTCGGTGTCATTGGCTTTGTCGATGATTATAAAAAAGTGGTATATAAAGATCCACGTGGTCTGGCATCACGTTGGAAGTATTTTTGGCAGTCGGTGATTGGCATTATTGCAGCCTATTTAATGTTTCATTGGGCAGTATTGCCAGAACATACAGGGCTATTGGTGCCTTTTGTAAAAAACATGGTTATTGAGTTGGGTCCTTGGTTTGTCGTATTAGCTTATTTTGTGATTGTAGGAACTTCTAACGCCGTCAATTTGACCGATGGTTTGGATGGTTTAGCGATTATGCCAGCAGTGCTTGTTTCAGCTGCATTGTCTGTTTTTGCTTATTTGTCTGGGCATAGTGTTTTTGCTGATTATTTGAATATTCCTTATATTCCTGGTGCGGGAGAAGTGGCCATTTTTGGTGCGGCACTGGTTGGTGCAGGGCTGGGGTTTTTGTGGTTTAACACTTATCCCGCGCAAGTGTTTATGGGTGATGTCGGTGCGTTGGCTATTGGCGCAGCATTAGGATTAATGGCAATTATCGTGCGTCAAGAACTTGTGTTGGTCATTATGGGCGGCATTTTTGTTGTTGAAACCTTGTCGGTTGTGATTCAAGTGGCTTCTTTTAAAATGACGGGTAAGCGCGTTTTCCGAATGGCGCCATTACACCATCACTTTGAGTTGAAAGGCTGGCCAGAGCCTAAGGTTATTGTGCGGTTTTGGATTATTACCTTGATTTTAGTGTTGGTTGGTTTGGCAAGCTTGAAGGTTCGTTGATTATGTCGGTATTAGTAGCGGGATTAGGGATATCTGGACAAGCAGCGCTCAATTTTTTAGTGGCGCAGGGCGATGCTGTGTATGCCTTCGATACAAGAGAAAACTTTGATTATGCTGCGCTTGAGCAGCGTTTTCCGAATGTTAAGTTCGCTACTGGAACCTTACCTAAGAATTGGATGGCACAAGTAACTATGTTAGTGCTTAGCCCAGGCATCGATCCCAATGTCGCCTGGGTTCAATCATTATTGGAACGAGGTGTTAGCTTAGTGGGCGAAGTAGAGTTATTTTGCCGAGCATTGCCTGCTAACAAGCCCGTTATTGCCATTACTGGTAGTAATGGCAAAAGCACGGTTACCACGTTAGTCGGTGAATTATTGAAGGCGCAGGGTTACAGCGTTGCAGTAGGTGGAAACCTAGGTACGCCAGCCTTGGACCTATTGCTACAGCAAGAGGATGCCGACGTGTTTGTGTTGGAGCTATCGAGCTTTCAGCTGGAAACAACGCATAGTATGTTGGCAAGTACGGCGACAGTGTTGAATATTAGCCCAGATCATTTAGATAGATATGGCGCCATGGCAGCTTATATTGCCGCTAAGGCACCCATTTACTCGATGACACGCTTGGCTGTCGTTAATTTAGATGACACGATTGCCGCTAATTTGTGTCCTGTTTTTGTCCCACAGCTGCGTTTCGGTTTACAGCCACCACAACAACCTGGCGACTATGGTGTGTCGCTTGTTGATGGAAAAGAGCATCTTAGTGTCTGGCTACCAGAAACACGTGAACCAACAAGTTGGTTGGCGACTGAGCGACTATCTGTCATTGGACGGCATAATATTAGCAATGTGTTAGCAGCGTTGGCGCTATGTCAACCATTAGGGCTAACACAAGATGTCGCAGCACAAGTTTTGACCAATTTTTCTGGTTTGCCACATCGCGCCCAACTTATTCGTACCGTGAATGGAGTACGCTGGGTAAATGATTCAAAGGGTACCAATGTCGGTTCGACAGTTAGTGCGTTAATGAGTTTAGGGGCACAATCCAAAATCGTTTTGCTTGCGGGTGGGCAAGGTAAAGGGCAAGCATTTGCGCCATTAGCTGAACCATTAAAACAATACGGTCGAGCGTTAATCGTGTTTGGTCAGGATGCATTACAAATTGCACAGGCATGCCAAACAAGTTGCACGACACATGTTGTTGCTGATTTGGATGCTGCGGTGGCATTGGCACAGACTTTAGCACAGATGGGGGATACGGTGCTGTTATCGCCAGCTTGTGCTAGCTTTGATCAGTTTAATAGCTATGTGCATCGTGGCGAGGTTTTCGCACAGCTAGTCGAGCAGCTTTTATGATTCAATGGGTTAGACATCGTTTAACGATCCGCCCTTGGGGCGCAAGTGGCCAAGCGCCAATTGATTGGTCCTTGATTGGCGTTATGCTGGTTTTATCTTGTCTGGGTTTGGTCATGGTTGCTTCGGCTTCTGTTGCTATTGCAGAAAAACGTTTTGGCATGGAATTGCGTTATGTGCTGCAACAGCTCATTTTTTTATTAGGCGCTTTAATTGTCGCGACAGTTGTCATACGAAAAACTTCGTTAGCCTGGTGGCGTGAAAATCGTGGACTATTATTATTAGTTGCCATGGTGTTAGTGCTTATGACATTGGTGTTGGGCAGAGAAATCAATGGTGCAAAACGTTGGCTGAGTTTGGGCTTTTTTAATTTGCAGCCGTCTGAGTTTTTAAAACTCATTGTGATTGTTTTTATGGCCGCCTATTTGGAAAAGCACTTTCAAATGCAGCAAGATGCACAAGGAAACCGCGACTGGCAGCTAGAAAAGAAACTACAAATGCAGGCGGTAAAACGCTTGTTATTACCATTAATCCCTATTTTCATGTTGCTACTTTTACAACCAGATTTTGGTAGTTTAATGGTTGTTTTGTTACTGGTTTTCGCGATGTTGCTTATCGCTGGCGCGCCATTGCGTTTATTTTTGTCGGTTGTGCCTTTGGCGCTTGTACTGGTACTTGTTATTATTATCGAGCCCTATCGGTTAGCGCGTGTTGTTAGTTTTTTAGATCCTTGGCGTGACGCGCAAAATACAGGATATCAACTAACGCATTCGTTAATGGCACTAGGGCGTGGTGATTGGTTTGGTGTTGGGCTAGGTAATAGCGTGGAAAAATTGTTTTATTTGCCCGATGCGCATACCGATTTCTTGTTTGCTATTTATGGCGAAGAATTTGGTTTTTTAGGCGTGATTATTCTCGTGTCGCTTTATGTATTTTTAATATGGCGCGTGTTTGTTATTGGTCGGGTTGCTGCCGAGCGCGCACAAACTTTTGCAGCTTTGGTTTGCTATGGCGTAGGCGCTTGGATTGCTGTACAAGCACTGATTAATATGGGCGCTAACTTAGGTTTGTTGCCAACTAAAGGACTGACATTACCGTTAGTCAGTTATGGTGGGTCGAGTTTGTTAATGACACTATTAGCCTTGGGATTAGTATTACGTATTGATTGGGAAAATCGTCACGCTCACTTAGTTATAGAAATGCCTAGCAAGCTGAGTAACACAGACACAACAACGCATATCAAGGCAAATTCGTGAAGGTCATGATTGTTGCCGCAGGTACTGGCGGGCATGTTTTTCCTGGTTTGGCGGTAGCGCAGGTGCTTCGTTCTCAGCATGTATGCGTGGAATGGTTGGGAACGGCACAAGGAAAAGCGCGAGATTGGGTTAAGCCACATGCCATTCCTTATCATGCCATCGCGATGCAAGGTTTGCGAGGTAAGGGATTGTTTGGGTGGTTGTTGGCGCCGCTTCGGTTGCTTCGGGCCACTTTTCAAGCATGGATGATTTTACGTCAACAAAAACCAAGTGTTGTTTTAGTGATGGGTGGGTATGTGTCTGCGCCTGCGGGTATTGCAGCGCGTTTGCTTGGTATTCCGCTATGGTTACATGAACAAAATGCCGTTGCAGGCTTAAGCAACCGTTTGTTAGCACCATTGAGTAACCGTATTTTACTTGGTTTGCCGTTAGTGACTTGTCCTTGGGGTTGGAAAAATGCCGTCGTTGTTGGTAATCCGTTACGTGCGAATTTACAGCGACAAGTTAAAACCGTAGCGAACAAACCATTACGTTTGTTAATTCTTGGTGGTAGCCAAGGGGCGCATTTTTTAAACACATGTTTGCCTGAGGTGATGCGCGCATGGCCGCTAGCGCAAAATATTACGATTTGGCATCAAACAGGGCAGCGAGAGCAGAAGCTTGTTCACGATGCTTATGAGCAATCGGGTTTGTCTGCACGCGTTGATGCGTTTATAGAAGACATGGGACAGGCCTATGCCTGGGCGGATTTGGTGATTGCGCGTGCTGGCGCATTAACGGTAGCAGAATTGATGCAGGTGGCAAGGCCCGCGTTACTTATTCCTTATCCACACGCGGTTGATGATCATCAAGCAGCGAATGCGAAAGCCCTATTGGTCAAGGGTGCAGCGCAAATGTTGTTACAGCATGATGCCGATGTTGCAAAGGTTCGTGCTGTTTTGCAAGATTATTTACAGGATACGTCAACGCTTGAGCTCGCTTATTCGCAAGCTACTCAAGTGGGTGAAAATAAGGCAGCTGAAGTGTTAGCTAACGAATTAATCGCAACTTTTGCGAAAAGATCAGAAGAAGGGGAAAAAATATGAGCATGT
Organism: Thiotrichales bacterium; assembly: GCA_022759035.1. Classification (GTDB taxonomy): domain Bacteria; phylum Pseudomonadota; class Gammaproteobacteria; order Thiomicrospirales; family Thiomicrospiraceae. The sequence goes on along the minus strand of JAEMQD010000063.1, from coordinate 24,397 downwards.
CTCGACGAGTACGACATATTCATATGGTCGGTATTGGTGGTTCGGGTATGTCGGGCATCGCAGAAGTACTCTTGACACAAGGTTTTGTGGTAAGTGGTTCCGATGCAAAGGCTTCTGCTGTTACCACGCATTTAACTAAAATAGGCGCGCAAATTACGATAGGTCACCATGCAGATTTGGTAGCATCGGCTGATGTCGTAGTGGCGTCAACAGCGATTGCAAAAGAAAATCCTGAACTGGTTGCCGCACGTGCTGCTCGTGTACCTGTCATTCCTCGGGCAGAGATGCTTGCAGAAATGATGCGTGGTAAGTTCGGGATTGCGGTTGCAGGAACACATGGTAAAACAACCACGACGAGCCTCGTCGCCAGTGTCTTGGCAGAAGCAGGTTTAGATCCTACCTATGTCATTGGTGGTCGCTTAAACCGAACAGGGACGCATGCGTGCTTAGGTGCAAGTGATTATTTGGTTGCTGAAGCGGATGAGTCGGATGCTTCATTTTTGTATTTAAAGCCAATGATAAGTATTGTGACCAATGTCGATGCGGATCATATGGAAACCTATGGCGGTAGTTTTGAAAAACTAACGGCAACTTTTTCTGAGTTTTTACACCATCTTCCTTTTTATGGCTTGGCTATCGTTTGTATTGACGATCAGGGTGTTCAGGGGTTGTTGCCTAATATTACGCGTCCAGTGTTAAGTTATGGTTTAAGTGTGTGTGCAGATATTCGCGCGATTAATGTACAACATCAAGGTTTACGTTCTCAGTTCACAGTCTTGGCAAAAGGCCATGAAGCTTTTGATGTGACGCTTAATATTCCAGGAGAGCATAATGTGCGCAATGCTTTGGCAACCATTGGTGTTGCTTTAGAGCTTGGTATCGATGTCGCTGCTATTCAGCGAGCGCTCGCCAGTTTTCATGGCGTAGGAAGACGTTTTGATGTTTATCCAGCACGAGCGTTGTTTGGGAAAACACTCACCTTGGTCGATGATTATGGTCATCACCCAACTGAATTAACCGCTGTTCTTAAAACAGCCAGAACAGCATTTCCTGGTAAACGCTTAATTTCGGTTTTCCAGCCACATCGTTACACTCGCACCAGAGACTTATTAGATGATTTCGCCGTAGCGTTAATGTTGGCAGATGTCGTGGTTTTGTTGCCCATTTATTCGGCAGGCGAATCCCCGATTGCGGGCGCAGACAGTAAAGCAATCGCTCAGGCAATGCGCTTGCGAGGTTTCGATCGTGTCGTTTTGTCGGAAAGCATGTTGACACTAGACACGGTTATGTCTGGTATCGTTCAAGACGATGACGTTGTCCTTACCATGGGTGCGGGAGATATTGGCCAATTGAGCAAACAATGGCGAGAGGTAAGTAAATAATGCAACAACAAACCATTGCTGTATTACGTGGCGGTAATGCCAGTGAACGTGCGGTATCTTTAAACTCTGGCGCAGCGGTGATCGCAGCATTAAAGCAAGACAATTACCGTGTTTTAGACTGGACCATCGACAATTTAGCAGAGGTTTTTGCGTTGGTTGCTACTGCACCTCGACCACTGATTGTTTTTAATGCGTTACATGGTCGTGGCGGCGAAGACGGTCAACTACAAGCCATACTTGATGCGCTTGATATTCCTTATACAGGCAGCGGCATGTTAGCCAGTGCAATCGCGATGGATAAAGTAATTACCAAACGCTTGTGGCGTGAAATGGGATTGCCTACTGCTGATTATGCGGTCGTCACAAAAAATAATGTTATGCATTGTCAAGACAAGATTACCCGTTACCCAGTTATGGTGAAACCTGCGCGTGAAGGCTCGAGTATTGGCATGTGTAAGGTCGATGACGCATCGCAGTTGCTTGCTGCTTTGCAAAATGCGCTCAATTTTGATGATCATGTCTTAGTTGAATCATGGATTGATGGTGACGAATACACGGTTGCCATTTTGGGTAATGAAGCCTTACCTGCCATTCGCCTAAAGACACCGCACGACTTTTATGACTATGAAGCAAAATATCAAGCTAATACGACACAATATCTTTGTCCTTGTGGCTTAGCGGAAGCAGATGAGCGCGCTATACGTCAGTTGGCACTGACCGCGTTTAATGCTTTAGATGCACGTATATGGGGACGAATTGACTTAATGATTGACCGTCAAGGTAAACCTTGGTTATTAGAGTTAAATACGGTTCCTGGTATGACAGATCACAGCCTTGTGCCAATGGCAGCGAAAGCTTCGGGCTTGGATTTTGCCCAGTTAGTGCAGCGTATTGTGAATTTATCGCTATGCGCTGGATAAAAAATCTGATACGTCGACTAGGGCGATGGTTGTTGTGGTTAACAAAAGCCACTTTACTGGCTGGTTTAGCTGGCGCTTTAACCTGGTTGTTGTTGCAAGGCTGGCATGTTTGGAACGACCATCAACAAGGTGAGCTGGTTCAGGTAAAATTGGTCTCACAAACAGCACATGTTAATGAAGAAGAGATTAAAGCGCTACTCAAACCGCAGTTGGGATTGGGTTTTTGGCAACTCGATCTGCCCGCAATTCGCAAATTGGTTGAAACGCATCCTTGGGTTGCGCATGCTGAAGTGTCGCGTTTTTGGCCGAATAGTTTGCGCATCGAAGTTGTTGAGCAAACGCCAGTAGCACGATGGGGGGATGACGCGTTATTAAATCAGATGGGTGAAATTTTTAAACCAGCTCAGTTAACAGAAATGGATGACCTGATACAGTTGTCCGCTGTCAATCCAGAGCCAGTTGAAGTATTGACCATGTTAAAACAAATGTTGGCGCTTATTAACCCTTACGGATTACATATTAAGGCGCTTCATCGTCTTGCAGATGGTAGTTGGCATGCGTGGCTAGTAAATGAAGATGAATGGTTGTTGCCAGCACAAGATACTTTGCCCGATTTGCAACGTTTATTAATGCTTTATGGCTCTATTCCACATAGAGATAACGCAAAGATGCGTATAGACCTTAGATATCGCGATGGTTTTGCGGTAAAATGGTTACCTAATGAAAATCCCACCGTATCAGACATCAAACCATAGGAAAGAATATGGCTCGCAGTAAGAAACAATCTCCAAATGTAGTCGTTGCACTCGACATTGGCACCTCAAAAATTGTGGCATTGGTTGCAAAAGTAAGTAGCAATGGTCGTATGGAGCTCATTGGTGTTGGGCGTCATCCTTCTCGAGGGTTACGACGTGGTGTGGTTGTCGATATTGATGCGACAGTCGATGCGATTCAACATGCTGTTGATGCCGCCGAGCAAATGTCTGGTGTAACCATTGAACATGTTTATGTTGGTATCGCGGGAAGTCATGTCAAGAGCTATAACCAACATAGTATGGTTACAGTGTCTGGTGATGAAATTGGCACACATGATGTAGAGCGTGTTGTTGACGATGCAGTCAAACGCATTTCAATTCCAGGTGACCAAAAGCCGCTACACATTTTAACGCAGGAATTTATTGTTGATAACCAGCCTGGTATTCGTCAACCTGTTGGCATGGCTGGTGTATCGTTAGAAGCGCGTGTACATATGATTACGGGTGCAATTAGTGCTGTACGCAACTTAACGCGTTGTGTTGAAAATTGCAACTTGCGTGTTGATGACATGGTATTGGAACAGTTAGCTTCTGCAGAAGCGGTACTGTTGCAAGACGAGAAAGAGTTAGGCGTTTGCCTGATTGATATTGGCGCGGGTACAACCGATGTTGCTGTTATTTTGCAAGGTGCAATGCACTATACTGCAGTCATTCCAGTTGGTGGCGATCAAGTCACGAATGATATTGCGGCCGTTTTACGTACGCCAATTCATGCCGCAGAAGAAATTAAAAAGAATTTTGGCTGTGCGTTACCACAACTCGTTAGTCCTGACGAAGAAATTGAAGTAGCCAGTGTTGGCGATCGCCCAGCGCGTTGCATTAAGCGTCATACCCTTGTAGATGTTGTTGAAGCACGATTTGCTGAAATATTCCAATTAGTGCAGCAAGAACTGCATTTGAGTGGCTACGATCAAGCGATTCGCGCTGGCGGTATCGTATTGACTGGTGGCTCAGCGCAAATAGAAGGCTGTATCGAATTAGCCGAAGAAATTTTTGGCATGCCAGTTCGTCTTGGTTTGCCAGAAGGCAAAGGTGGCTTAGGAAATCAACTACGTGATGCTTCTTATGCAACAGGTGTGGGGTTATTAAAATATGCTAGCGAACATCTCGATGGCATTAACTTAATTGAAGATGATTCAGATACACCAGAGACAGTTGTGCATCCAAGACAATATGCGCGCGATGATGAAGGGTTAATGGATAAAATGAAAACCTGGTTTGCGCGTCATTTTTGATGATGTCGTTTGTATCTTGTTTCGCAATAGGCAGTTCTGAACTGCACGAAGCAAATTTGTTGTATGTGCTATAATAAGTTAATTTTGTTAATGGAAATCGACCGATGCTAAAGCAACGGACTATTAAAAACCCGATACGTGCCCGAGGTGTTGGTTTGCATACAGGGCATCATGGTTTGATGACGATGCGTCCAGCGCCTGTTAATACAGGTATTGTGTTTCGTCGTATAGACCTTAACCCGATCGTCAATATTCCCGTTAACCCAAATGCTGTTACTGAAACAGTATTATGTACCACCCTTAGCCAGGGTGAAGTTAAAATATCGACAGTTGAACATTTAATGTCGGCATTAGCAGGTTTTGGTATTGATAATCTATATATCGACTTAGATTCTGACGAAGTCCCGATCATGGATGGCAGTGCCTCCCATTTTATTTTTCTGCTTCAATCTGCTGGTATTGCAGAACAGGAAGAAGATAAGCGCTTTATTCGAATTAAAAAAACAGTTCGTGTTGAAACAGATAAAGGGGATTGGGCACAGTTTGAGCCTTATGAAGGTTTCCGTCTTAGTTTTAGTATCGATTTTGATCATCCCGCTTTTGATGAAACAGCGAATCATTTAACGATAGAGTTTTCCTCAACCAGCTACTTAAAAGAAATCAGTCGTGCACGCACCTTTGGTTTTATGAAAGATGTCGAAGCACTGCGTAAGCGAAATTTAGCACTAGGCGGTAGTTTGGCGAATGCGATTGTGTTAGATGAAAATGGTGTGATGAATCCTGAAGGATTGCGTAATCAAGACGAGTTTGTGCGCCATAAAGTGCTTGATGCAGTAGGTGACTTGTACATGGTTGGCTCTGGCATTGTGGGCTCGTTTTCTGCCTACCGTTCTGGTCATGCGTTAAATAATAAGTTGCTACGTTGTTTGTTAGAAAACCCGGACAGTTGGGAATATACGTCGCTTTCTGATATGGGTGGTGCAATTAGTTACGAAGAAAACCCAGGCGCCTTATAGTTCTTCGCGGTTAAGTGTTTGTACAAGATGCTTTAATGCTCGTGTTAGCGCATCATTCTGGTCACGCTGATTGGTAAAAGAAGCCAGCGCATTCAGGGTTTCTTCATTGGGTTTGATACGTTGAATTGATGAAGTTTGTATTGGTGCTTCGTGCTGCGCGGGTGCAATATGGACTTGCAATTGCGTAACATTAGCCTGGCATGCAGAAAGTAACTGTCGTGTACTCAAGCGTAGTCTTGCAGACCAAGCAGCGCTTGTTGTTAAGATATGCAGGGTATTATCTTTTACCGTTGCATCGAGTAAAGCGGCTTGTGCAGCAGAAGATAGGCTAGTTTTGAGACAATTCAACAGCCTACTGCGCGCCTTAATCTGCTCGCTGAGTTGTTTAAGGGGCTCAGCTTTGTGCTGATAGTGTGTGAACAGCGTTTCCATGATTTGTCTTTGTGGCAGCGAATGGTAAACTAAATAACGAAATATGATCTATTCTACTTGGAAATATGCATGATAACTCGACTTCTTAAAACTATTTTTGGTTCACGTCATGAACGATTATTAAAACGTTATCGTAAAACGGTGCAAACCATTAATGCACTAGAGTCAGGTATGCAAGCATTAAGCGATGCCGAGTTGCAAGCCAAAACCGAGGAGTTTAAAACGCAAATTGCGCAGGGTGTACGTTTGGATGCCTTGTTGCCTGAAGCGTTTGCGGTGGTGCGCGAAGCAAGTGTTCGTGTGTTTGGAATGCGTCACTTTGATGTCCAACTGATTGGTGGCATGGTGCTGCATGATGGCCGGATTGCTGAAATGCTAACAGGTGAAGGTAAAACGCTAACCAGTACGCTGGCAATTTATTTGAATGCTTTGGCGGGTAAAGGCGTCCATGTTGTTACAGTAAATGATTATTTGGCACAGCGCGATGCTTCTTGGATGGGGCAGTTGTTTACATTTCTAGGGTTAACTACGGGCGTTATCCTTTCTGGTAATCAGCAGTCGCCAGATGAAAAGCGAGCGGCTTATGCTTGTGATATTACTTATGGTACAAACAACGAATATGGTTTTGACTATTTGCGTGACAACATGGTCATGGCTAAAGAAGATCGTGTACAGCGTGGTTTGCACTACGCGGTGATTGACGAAGTTGACTCTATTTTAATTGACGAAGCCCGTACCCCATTGATTATTTCTGGCGCGAGTGAAGATAAGAGCGACTTATACCGTGCAATTGATTTAATTACACCAAAACTGACTAGACAGATTGGTGAGGGAGATGCTGTCGAACAAGTCGGCGACTTTACTTTAGATGAAAAAACACGCCAAGTGTTGCTGACTGAAGAAGGTCATGCACATGTTGAAGATCTGTTAACCGAATCAGGTCTGTTGGCGCCAGGATCCAGTTTATACGATGTGGGTAATATCGTATTGATGCACCATGTGTTAGCTAGTTTAAAAGCGCATCATGTGTTTGTTCGTAATAAAGACTACATTATTAAAGAGGGTGAAATCGTTATTATTGACGAATTCACTGGACGTCAAATGCCTGGACGTCGCTGGTCGGAAGGTATTCATCAAGCGATCGAAGCGAAAGAAAACGTACTCATTCAACCAGAAAGTCAGACGCTAGCATCCATTACTTTCCAAAATTACTTCCGTCAATACAAGCGATTGTCTGGTATGACGGGCACGGCGGATACGGAAGCAGCTGAATTAATGCAGATTTATGCTTTAGAAGTGGTGCCGATTCCTCCTAATCGCCCTGTACAACGTAAAGATAGTGCCGATGCTGTTTATATGAGTCAGAAAGACAAGTATGAGGCCATTGTTAAAGATATTGAAACACGCCGAGCAGCGGGCCAACCAATTTTAGTTGGTACGGCATCAATTGAAGCATCGGAGTTATTATCGGCGTTTTTAACGCAAAAACAAATTCCACACGAAACCCTTAATGCTAAACAGCATGAGCGCGAAGCTTATATTATTGCGCAAGCGGGTCGTCCTGGCGCGGTAACGATTGCCACAAATATGGCAGGTCGAGGAACGGATATCGTCCTCGGTGGTAATTGGGAGATGGAAGCAAAATCATTAGGTGATGCCGATGAGGCACATATTGCTGCGATGAAAGCGGCATGGCGTGAGCGTCATGAAGCAGTTAAAGCGTCGGGTGGTTTGCATGTTATTGGCACAGAACGTCATGAATCACGACGTATCGATAACCAATTACGTGGTCGTTCGGGTCGTCAGGGTGATCCAGGCTCATCGCGCTTTTATCTTTCCTTGGAAGATGATCTTTTGCGTATTTTCGCAGGAGATAAATTGCGTGGCATGATGCAAAAACTTGGTATGAAAGATGGTGACGTCATTGAACATCCTTGGTTAAATCGTTCTATTGAAAATGCGCAAAGAAAAGTTGAAGGACGAAACTTCGATATTCGTAAGCAATTGCTTGAATATGACAACGTTGCTAATGACCAGCGCCAGGCAATTTATGGACAGCGTAACGATGTGCTTGATGCAGAAGACATTGGTGATTGGATTGCTGAAATGCGCTATGAGGTCATTAATTTAGTGATAGATCCTTATCTGCCACCAGGTAGCTTAGAGGATGAGTGGCAGTTGGACGAGTTGACACATGTGCTCAATGAATATTTCGGTCATCACTTTGATATTAAAGCGTGGGTTAGTGCGGATTTGCATTTGAATGAAGCGGGCATCCGTGCGCGAATTATTGATGAATTACAAACCAGTTATGCGCAGAAAACAGAGGCTTTTGGTGCTGGCTTAATGAACCACTTGGAGCGTGTGTTTTTGTTGCAAACTTTGGACCAATTGTGGCGTGAGCATTTGGCTAGTATGGATTATTTGCGTGCAGGGATTCATCTTCGTGGTTATGCACAGAAGAATCCCGTACAAGAGTTTAAGCGTGAAGCGTTTGAGATGTTTAAAGCCTTTATGGATAACGTGAAGCTGGAAACAATTAAAGCGTTGTTTTTAGTTCGTGTTCGTAGTGAAGCGGAAATAGAAGCGTTAGAAGCCGCAGAGCGGGAAAATCGTCCAGCGTTGCATGCTGAACACGTTGCTTCCGATAGCGTTTATGGTAACGCAACAGAAGCGGAGCCAAACTTTTCTGGCGATCCTTTGGTACAAGGGCAGCAACCTAGTGTACGACATGATCCTAAAATAGGTCGAAACGATCCTTGCCCTTGTGGTTCTGGCAAAAAGTATAAGCAATGTTGCGGTAAGCTTGTTTAAGCGACATTGCTTGTTTTTGTTATTGTGTAAAAAAACCCGCAGCTCGCGGGTTTTTTATTCGGTAAGTAAAGTGTGAATTAGTGGTTGTAAGCGCGTTCGTTGTGCAACGCCAAATCCATGCCTTCTACTTCTTCTTCTTCGCTAATACGTAGGCCAACAAGAATGTCGATCACTTTTAGAATAACTGCAGTTGCAATGATGTCATAAATAATGGTTACACCGACACCTTCAGCTTGAATCATGAATTGAGAGAAGATGCTCACGCCTTCTGCTAAGCCTTTGCCACCAAACGATGCATCAACAAAGATACCTGTTAGTAATGCACCAACAATACCAGCGATTGCATGAACACCGAAGGCATCTAAAGCATCGTCGTAACCAAAAGCACGTTTAATGCTTGTTGCGGCAACGAAGCTGATTGCGCCAGCGATTAGGCCAAGTAATAGTGAGCCAGTTGGTCCCACAAATCCTGCTGCAGGTGTAATCGCTACTAGACCAGCAACCGCACCAGAGATTAAGCCAAAACCAGTAGGTTTGCCACGAACGATCCATTCAGCAAGCATCCATGATAATGCAGCAGCAGCGGTAGCGATTTGTGTTACTAGCATTGCCATCGAGGCGACGCCATCCGCAGCTAATTCAGAACCAGCGTTGAAACCAAACCAACCTACCCATAGCATTGCGCCACCAACCATTGTTAACATCATGCTGTGCGGTGCCATACCTTGTGTGCCATAGCCTTTGCGTTTGCCAATCATGATTGCGGCAACAAGACCAGCAATACCCGCATTAATATGTACGACAGTACCACCAGCAAAGTCTAAAACGCCGTCTGCTGACAAGAAGCCGCCGCCCCATACCCAGTGTGCAATTGGCACGTATACTAGCGCAATCCATAGTGCAGAGAAAATAAGTACAGCAGAAAACTTCATGCGTTCAGCAAAGCCGCCAATAATAATCGCTGGTGTAATGAGTGCGAATGTCATTTGAAACATCACAAACAATACTTCAGGAATTGTGCCTTTAATGTCTGCCGGTGTCATGCCAGCTAAAAAAGCCTTAGATAAGTCACCAATCCAAGCGTTATTGTCACCACCGTCACCAAAGGCGAGGCTATAACCAAATGCAAACCAAACGATTGAACCAATACAAACAACAGCGAATACTTGCATCATGGTTGATAAGGCGTTTTTCTGACGAACCATGCCAGCGTAGTAAAGCGCTAGTCCTGGAATGATCATGAGTAGCACTAATGCGCTAGAAATAAGCATCCAAGATGTATCGCCTGCGCTAATCGTAGCTACTGCTTCGGCAGCTTCAGTTGCTGTGCTTGCTGCTGCTTCAGCAGCTTCTTCTGCCCAGCTCATTGCAGGTGCAATTAACGCTCCTAGGCTAGCTAATGCAAGCAAACCTTTTTTTAGTAACGGTTGCATAATGTTATCTCCCTTTGTTATCAATTAAAGTGCGATCGTGCCGCGTTCGCCAGTGCGAATACGAACAACTTCGTCTAAGTTAGTAATAAAGATTTTGCCATCGCCGATTTTTCCAGTGTGTGCTGCGCCAATGAGTGCTTCCATAACACTGTCAACGCGATCACTGGCAATAGCGATTTCTACTTTGATTTTGGGTAGAAACTCTACCGTGTACTCTGCACCACGATAAATTTCTGTATGTCCTTTTTGGCGGCCAAATCCTTTTACTTCTGTAACAGTCATGCCGTGAATGTCTAAGCTGCTTAGTGCTTCACGTACATCGTCCAATTTAAAGGGTTTGATAATAGCGGTAATCAGCTTCATATTGTTTCTCCATTGTGCAAAATCAGGTTTCCATTTTTAATAAAGCTATAAAAATACCAAACAATAATAAAATTATAAAAAACATATAGTTAGTGTAATTTTTTAAGCAATTAATGGTTTTGGTTAATTATTATGGTTTATTTTGGTGCATTTATTTCTTTTTTGTTTGTTTATTGTTGTTTTTGTTGTGGTATAAAAAAAGCAGCCGAAAGGCTGCTAAGGGTTAACATGAGGAAAGTGTGATAATTAGAATGCTTTAGTTGCAGAGATAACTGCTGTGTAAGCGCTATCAGTGCCAGCTTTGCCGCCGATCATGTTAAGCTCTTTGCTAGAGTTAACAAGGTAAGCGTCTAAATCGATGCCGCCTAAAGAGGTTTTGTAGCCTGCTTGAACGTAGCTGCCGTCTTTCATTAAATCAAACTGAGAGCCGGTTCCTTTGTTTTCGGCTTTTTTGTCAAATGCGCCGTATAGAGCGTAGAAGCCTGCGTATTCGCCTTTTAAGCTGTAGAATACATAGTTTTTATCGCCTAGGCCGCTAACCCCTTCATGGTAGCCAGGATTGATGGTGGCTGTAATTGGGCCATAGCCTAAGCTGAAGTTTAGTTCTTGGTATGATGTGTCGAACTTGCCATC
>JAEMQD010000063.1:2617-13254 GCA_022759035.1 Thiotrichales bacterium | reverse complement strand
ATTTTGTTTGTGTAGTTATAGCTTGTGAAGCCCGCGCCTAGTGTTGCTTCGCCAAATGCTTTTTTGATGCCACCATAAAGGTCTACCTCTAAGCCGTTGTCGTGCGAGCTGTTGGCTTGCTCTGTGCCAACTTGTGCAGCCCAGATACCTGCATAAATACCACTGTCGTTGGTGTAGTCTGCACCACCGTTGATTGATGCGCTATCGCGCTGCATCATGCCACGGAATACGTATTGGCTCATTACGCCAGCGTTGTAAGCCATGTCAGCAGAAGCTGTGTTAAACGTTGCTGTTGTTGCCATTAGGCCAGCAGAAGCTAAAGATGCGGCGATTGCAGTTGATAGTTGTTTTTTCATGTTACACTCCAGCGTGTTTAAGGTTTCAATAAAAAGTGGTTTGTTGGAATCGTGTGGTGATTAATTATAAGCTTTTATTGTGCCAAAAAATATAATTACAATAAAAACAACAACAAATGATAGATTTTTATAATAGAGAGCATTGGTATTTTTTATTTATGCACCAAAATGAATATAAATTAACATTTTTGAACAATATCCATCCCATCTGGGTTGCGCTTTTCGTGCAGTTGGTGGTTGCGTTTCTGGTCAAGGGGATGTTGCTTATTATGCCAGTTTGGATAATTGGAATGCATTTTACGGCATGGTGGCTTTCGTGCCAAGTGATTGGTGTCGTTGTGTTGAGTCGTTGGTTGGCTTTGCCAGTATGGTGGTTATGGATTCAAGCGTTATTTCCATTGGCGCTTTATGTGGGTTTTACACAAACACTGGTATCGACGACTTGGTTTGGTGGTATTGCTTTATTTTTATTGTTGATTTTTTCTGCAGTGCTGGGTGATCGCGTCCCTTTGTATTTAACAAACGCGAAGACACATAAGGCGCTTGTTGCTTTAGCGGAGGCTTACCAAGTGCATAGCATGGCAGATTTGGGGGCGGGTCTGGGTGGTGTGGTTCGTGCTTTGGCTGCTGTTGGTGTGCAGGCGCAGGGTGTTGAGTATTCACCAGTATTGGCAACTATTGCACGTGCTTGGTGTGCTTGGTTTGGCTTGGGGCGCGTTTATCAAGGCGATTTGTGGTTGGCAGATATTCGAGCAGTTGATATGGTTTATGTGTTTCTTTCGCCAGTTCCTATGTCTCGCTTGTGGGAAAAGGCTCAGAAAGAGATGAAGTCGGGTAGCATTTTAGTGTCAAACAGTTTTCCAGTTGAGGGAGTTGAGCCAGATGATGTTTGGCAGTTAAATGATGGGCGAGAAACCTTGTTGTATATTTATCGCATTAAAAAGTAATGTTAATTGTTTAAAATAAAAAAAGCCCCGATATCGGGGCTTTTTGTTGACCAGCTATGCTGATTAACGGCTGTAGTACATATCGAATTCGATAGGATGTGTCGTCATACGCATGCGTGTGACTTCTTTCATTTTAAGTTCGATATAAGCGTCAATCATGTCATCGGTAAACACGCCGCCAGCAGTTAAGAATGCACGGTCTTTATCCAGCTCTTCGAGTGCCATGTCTAGAGAATGGCATACTGTTGGAATCGCAGCTTGTTCTTCTGGTGGCAGATGATACAGGTCTTTATCAGCAGGCTCACCAGGGTGAATCTTGTTCATAATGCCGTCTAGACCTGCCATCATAATTGATGCAAATGCTAAGTAAGGGTTAGACATAGGATCTGGGAAACGGCATTCGATACGACGTGTACGTGGGTTTGGTGCGTAAGGAATGCGAATTGAAGCAGAGCGGTTACATGCAGAATAAGCGAGCATGATTGGTGCTTCAAAGCCAGGAACCAAACGTTTGTATGAGTTTGTACCAGAGTTAGTGAAAGCATTAAGCGCTTTAGCATGCTTAATTACGCCACCAATGAAGTAAATCGCTGTGTCAGACAAAGCACCATAGCCATCACCAACAAATAGGTTTTTACCATCTTTTGATAACGACATATTCACGTGCATGCCCGAACCGTTATCACCAACAATTGGTTTCGCCATGAATGTTGCTGTTTTGCCGTACAAATGTGCGGTATTGTGAACAGCATATTTCAATACTAATACTTCGTCTGCTTTTTTCACGAGCGTATTACCAGCAATACCTAATTCACATTGACCAGCATTCGCCACTTCGTGGTGGTGTGTTTCAATGCCTAAGCCCATTGCTTCTGAGTAATCACACATTGAAGCGCGAATTTCGTGTAATTGATCTACTGGTGGCACTGGAAAGTATCCGCCTTTAGTGGCAGGACGGTGACCCATGTTGCCGTCGGCATAGACTTTTTCTGTATTCCAAGAGGCTTCTGTCGAGTCAATTTTAACAAAGCTGCCCGACATGTCTGCGCCCCAGCGGACGTCATCAAAAATAAAGAATTCTGGTTCTGGACCAACGAAACAGCTATCGGCAATACCCGTTGATTTTAGGTAAGCTTCAGCGCGCATCGCAACAGAGCGAGGATCGCGTTCGTAGCCTTCTAAAGAGATTGGGTGGTGAATCGTACAACGAATAATCATTGTTGGATCATTTGTAAAAGGGTCGATGATTGCTGTATCTGCGTGTGGCATTAGCACCATGTCAGAAGATTCAATACCACGCCATCCAGCAACTGATGAACCGTCAAATGGTTGACCTGCTTCAAAAAAAGCTTCATCTACCTTGCTTGAAGGGATGGTTACGTGTTGTTCTTTACCATGGGTATCACAGAAACGTAGATCAACCCATTTAATATTTTCTTCTTTAATTCGTGCGAGTAGATTTTTCGCCATTTGAAGTTCCTTTATCAGTAAATGAAAGCGAGGCTAGTTCTCAGTTTCAGACAAACGCTGAACATGAGGTTTTTCTTCAGTTAATTCCAAGTTAGAATATTAGCCCGAAGTGTGCCAAAAAACCAGAAGAATTAATAAAAATAATCATCTGTAGCGCTTGGTTTTGTTAGCTGCTGGCGCTAGTGAGGTGCGGATATTATAAAACAAAAATATTTTGGTGCATTTGTTCCAAAAAGGTGCAACAACAGGGTGTTTATGATGTCGCAAAGTGTCACGAAAGTTTCATATTAACCAGCTACAATATGCTAACTCAATAAAAAGGTTTTGTTAACATGTCTTCAAATGCTTTACAAATGCAATCAGCTCGACGTGAGCGCATGCGCGGTTATAAGGATTTTATAGCCAAGTATGCAATTGGTGTTGGTGGTTTGGCCGTCATCGGTGCTGTGCTTCTGATGATGTATTTCTTCTTCTACCAAGTGGCGCCTTTATTCTCATCGGCAACAATGGAAAAGCTGGCGACTTATGATCGCCCAGGTCAAGCTAAAACGCTGATGCTGGCAGTGGATGAATATCAAGATACCGCGCTGCGTATTACTGAAGATGCCAAGATTGTTTTCTTTAAAGCGAAAACGGGCGAGTTGGTCGAAACCATTTCTTTGCCTGTTGCAGAAGGCGTGAAAGTGACTTCCTACCATGTGCTGAATAATGCGGATGGTCAGGTTGCTTTGGGTTTGTCGAATGGTCAGTTGTTGCTAGCTGAGTATGGTTTCGATGTCAGCTATATTGATGGTGTGCGTCAGATTAAGCCACGTTTTAGTTATCCACTAGGTGAAACACCAATGGTGATGGATGCGCAGGGGCGTGCATTAGCTCATGTTTCTGGGCGTGCGTCAGGGAATTCAATGGTGCTGGTAGGTTCGCCAAAAGGCGCGCCAATTGTTGAATTTAAGGCTTTTGAGTTGAAAAAAGCGATGTTCTCTGATGAAGTGAGTTTGGAGCAAATCGCCTCTAATCAGCTTTCACTCGCTTTTGTACCAGATTGGTTGATGGTTGATGGCATGACCGATTGGCTTTATGCCATTGACACCACAGGGGCCATGCAGGTTTTCTCGATTCGTGATGTCGAAGCGCCCAAAGAATACGCTCGTGTGAACACCTTGCCGTCGGAAGGTAGCAAAACTCGTCAGCTCACCTCGGTCAACTTTTTGCTGGGAGGGATTTCACTGCTTTTGGGCGAGCAATCTGGTCAGTTGACTCAGTGGTTTCCGGCCAGAGATGCAAATAACCATTATAGTTTTCAACCAGTGCGTGCTTTTGATGAGCAAACAGCACCAATTACCGATATGGCGGTTGAGCAACGTCGTAAAGGCTTTGTATTAGCTGATGCCTCTGGCTATGTGGGCTTGTATCATGCGACTGCTCACCGACTGATCGGATTAGATCGGGTTTCTTCGTCAGCGATTACTAATATTGCCATGTCTCCTCGCGCGGATGGTTTTTTAGCAGAAGATCAGCAGGGTAAGATGCATTTATGGCGCTTGGAAAATGAGCATCCTGAAGTGTCTTTTGAAGTGCTATGGCAAAAAGTCTGGTATGAAGGTTATGAAAAGCCTGATTATATTTGGCAATCTTCTTCGTCAGCGAGTGATTTTGAGCCTAAATTCTCCCTAGCGCCTTTGGCTTTTGGTACTTTGAAAGCCGCATTCTATGCGATGTTGTTTGCCGTACCCATTGCCATTATGGCAGCGATGTTTGCGGGTTTCTTTATGGCTCCCAAAATGCGTCAAGCAGTTAAGCCGACCATTGAATTGTTGGAAGCCTTGCCAACGGTTATTTTAGGTTTCTTAGCGGGTTTGTGGTTGGCGCCTTACCTAGAAAAACACATGCCGTCGTTTTTCTTGTTGATGTTACTCATGCCATTAATGGTGTTTCTATTTGGTTATTTGTGGAGTCGTGCTCCAGATATGATCCGTGACCGCGTTCCAGATGGCTGGCAAGCTGCTTTGGTGATTCCTGTTGTTATCTTGGCCGTTATACTGTCGGTTTGGTTAGATGATCCCGTTGAGCATTGGTTGTTTGCTGGTGATATGCCCATGTGGTTAACCAATGTGGCGGGCATTAATTATGACCAACGCAATGCCCTGGTGGTCGGTATCGCTATGGGATTGGCGGTGGTTCCAATTATTTTCTCCATTGCCGAAGATGCTATTTATAACGTACCACGTCATCAGGTAAATGGTTCCTTGGCCTTAGGTGCGACGCCCTGGCAAACCATGATGGGTGTTGTACTGCCTACTGCTTCACCAGGACTATTTTCAGCGACTATGATTGGTTTAGGTCGTGCCGTAGGTGAGACGATGATCGTACTCATGGCAACAGGTAACACCGCCGTGATGGATATTGACGTTTTCAACGGCTTGCGTACCTTATCGGCCAATATTGCGGTTGAAATGCCTGAGTCGGAAGTGGGTAGTACCCATTACCGAGTATTGTTCTTAGCTGCTTTATGCTTGTTTATGTTTACTTTTTTCTTCAATACCATCGCTGAAACGGTGCGTCAGCGCATGCTTAAACGCTATGGCGCACTATAAGGGAGTTTTATAAATGTTACGTACGTGGATGCGAGAAGGAAATCACTGGGTCTGGTTTAATGCCATGGCCGTTGCCATTAGTTTGCTGGCGGTGGTTGGATTAATTAGTTTTATCGTGTTTAAAGGCATGGGGCATTTTTGGCCAAAAGACATTCATGCTTACACGGTGCAAGATGGTCAAGGTGGTACGGTGCAATTGATTGGTGAGTTGCATCGTCGCGGTGATCGGGTAGAGGGCAACATTAAAGAGGGTGTGACTCATATTCCTCAATTGCTTGTTAAAGTGGGTAACCGTGATATTTTTGGTGCTGACTTTAAATGGGTCGATGAGCATGCGATTGTGCAAGATATCACCGCGAAAGACCTGATTATGGTTGAACGTTACGAATGGGGCAATATGTATGGACGCCTTAAATCAGTGACTTTGGGCGATGGCATGACGGTAACGGGAGATCAAGCGTGGGATATCTTCCAGCAGCTGATTGCGCGTCATACTGAGTTGCATAAACAAATTGTTCGTATTCAGAAGTATGAAATCGGTGCGATTAATGCAGGTGTAGAGCAGTTGCGTTTAGACCGTCGCCGTCTGGAGTTAGATAACGAACTAACCGAGCAAGCTATTGCTAAATTGGATGAAAAGCGACGTCAATTAGACAACGACTATCAAACACTGCTCGCTCAGATGCGTCAGTTAGAGCAAACCGCTAGCGCCTTGGGTAAAGCAGATATCGAAATCATGAACGGTTCCGTGGTGAGCTTGCCGATTAATAAGGTTGTTGAGTCGATTATGCCTAACGCCATGACGATCACCGAAAAGTTGGGTCATTATTTCCACCGTATTTGGGTGTTTTTGTCAGACGATCCGCGTGAAGCCAATACCGAAGGCGGTATTTTCCCTGCTATTTTTGGTACGGTTACGCTGGTATTCATCATGACCGTTTTTGTGATGCCTTTTGGCGTGGTGGCTGCGGTTTACTTGCGCGAATATGCAAAAGATGGCTGGATTACGCGTGCCATTCGTATTTCGGTCAATAACCTAGCAGGCGTTCCTTCGATTGTGTATGGTGTGTTTGGTCTGGGATTCTTTGTTTATGTGTTGGGTCACAACATCGACCAACTCTTTTATCAAGAGGCTTTGCCAGCGCCGACTTTTGGTACTCCAGGGCTATTGTGGGCGGCTTTGACTTTGGCCTTACTAACTTTGCCAGTAGTCATCGTTTCTACGGAAGAAGGCTTAGCACGTGTACCTCGTGCCATACGTGAAGGTTCATTAGCGCTAGGTGCGAATAAAATTGAAACCCTTTGGAATACGGTGTTGCCTATTGCCTCCCCTGCCATCATGACGGGGTTGATCTTAGCGATTGCACGTGCCGCTGGTGAAGTGGCTCCCTTGATGCTGGTCGGTGTGGTGAAGTTAGCGCCTAGCTTGCCAGTCGATGCTATTTCGCCTTTTGTTCACCTAGATCGCAAAATTATGCACCTAGGTTTCCATATTCATGACGTTGGCTTCCAAAGTCCGAACGTTGAGGCAGCACAGCCATTAGTTTATGCCACCACCTTCTTCTTGGTATTAATTATTGTGGCGTTGAATATTAGTGCGATTACCATTCGTAATCGTTTACGCGAACGCTTTAAATCAGTTGATAACTAAAACGAATTACAAAGGAAATATTAAAAATGAGTTCTGTTCATGTGGTGATGGATCATCAAAATCGTCAGTTCAACTTATCAGATGAACGCGTAGCGATCGAAGTGAAAGATTGGAATTTATATTACGGTCAGAAAAAAGCGCTCAATAACATCAATATGTTGTTGCCCGAAAAACGTGTTACGGCTTTTATTGGTCCGTCAGGTTGTGGTAAATCAACGTTGTTGCGTTGTTTTAATCGTATGAACGACTTGGTTGATAGCGTGCGCACTGAAGGTAGTATCCGTTTGCATGGTCACAATATTATGGATAAAAGACAAAACGTGTCTATTTTGCGTCGTAAGGTAGGCATGGTGTTCCAAAAGCCCAATCCTTTTCCGAAATCGATTTTCGAAAACGTCGCTTATGGTTTGCGCTTAGCGGGTGAAAATAACCGCTCAGTTCTCGAAAATAAGGTCGAGTGGGCGCTGAAAGGTGCGGGTTTGTGGAATGAAGTGAAAGACCGTTTGCATGAAAATGCCATGGGAATGTCGGGTGGTCAGCAACAGCGTTTGGTGATTGCGCGCGCTATTGCCATTGAACCAGAAGTGTTGCTGCTCGATGAACCAACGTCAGCACTGGACCCGATTTCAACGCTGAGTATTGAAGAGTTGATTTTTGAACTGAAAGAAAAGTTCACCATTTTGATTGTTACCCATAATATGCAACAAGCGGCGCGCGTTTCCGATTACACGGCGTTTATGTATATGGGTGATTTAATCGAATATACGGATACCGATACGCTGTTCACTAATCCAGCACAAAAACAAACCGAAGATTATATTACTGGCCGTTTTGGTTAATTGACGAGGAAATTATTTCATGGATACGAATGTTATTACCCCACATATTTCTCGTCGCTATGACCAGAAACTCGAAGAGCTGTTCAATCGTATTTTAGCGATGGGTGGTCAAGTTGAATCTCAAATGCAACGGGCTTTCGATGCCTTGCGTCACAATGATGCTTTGGGTGCGAAAGAAGTGATTGCTTATGATCGCTTTATTAATCGTCAAGAATCGAGTATTGATGAGCTGTGTATTCGCATTTTAGCGGTACAACAGCCTACCGCAGTGGATCTGCGCCTGATTATGTCAGCCATCCATATTGTGACTGATTTAGAACGCATGGGTGATGAAATTACGAAAATGGCACGCATGGTGATGAACCTATGTGACAGCGATAACCCTTGTGATTGCCAACATGTTGCCGGCTACAACCATTTGGTGGAAATGGTCATTTGTGCGCAAGATATGATTAAAATTGCCCTAGATGCCTTTGCCCATTTGGACGCGAAAAAAGCCTTAACCTTGTTGCCGAAAGAAGCCAAAGCTGACGAAGAATACAGTACCGCGCAGAAGTTGATGCGTGAATACATGATGCAGAATCCTGAGAAAATTCCAGCGATGCTGGATTTGCTCAATACGTTGCGTGCGATGGAACGGGTTACCGATCACTGCTTGAATATTGCTGAGCATGTGTTTTATATTGTCGAAGGTTCTGACATGCGTCACATTAGTGCTGAGCGCCTAGCGGAAGTGACGAATAAATACGCTTGATATGTATGAGGTGACTATGGCTGAGACTAAAGTACTGGTGGTCGAAGATGAATCCTCCATTCGGGAAATGCTGGGGTTTACCTTGGAAACGGCAGGTATGCAGGTGTTGGAAGCGCCGAATGCTGAACAAGGTTGGCAATTGGCGTTAACGCATCAGCCTAATATTATTCTGCTTGACTGGATGTTGCCAGGTGTGCCAGGTGTCAGCTTGTTGGCGCGTTTGAAAGCCAACGATAAGCTGCGCCATATCCCGGTCATTATGCTCACCGCGCGAGCGGAAGAGTCGGATCAGGTGCTGGGTTTTGAAACGGGCGCTGATGATTATGTTACCAAGCCATTTTCACCCCGTGCGTTACTTGCCCGTATTCAAGCGCTATTGCGTCGTTTAGACGATGGTCAGAGTGCAGATAGTATTCAAACAGGTCGTATGCTACTTGATAGCCAAAGCCATCGAGTTTCTATTGATGGCACTGAAGTTAAGCTAGGACCCAAAGAATATCATTTATTGGCGTTTTTTATGGCGCATCACAACCGTGTATTTACCCGTCATCAACTGCTCGATGAAGTATGGGGCGATCGTGTGGTGGTGGAAGATCGTACCATCGACGTGCATATTCGCCGCTTACGTCGTGCTTTAGAAGAACATGGCTGTGAGTCTTATATTCAAACAGTGCGCGGTTCTGGTTATCGTTTTTCGGTGACAGAATCTGAATGAATCATTTCCGTTTTTTGGATGGTGAGTTAGCCACTGTCTCTTGGTTGCTCATTATCGCTTTGTTGGTTGCTTGGTGGTGGGACGCTTGGCTATTAGCTGGTTGGTTGTTTGCTGGTGTTATTGTGGCGCGTTGGTGGTTAGCCTTATGGACTGCTCAGTCGTGGTTGACGTCAGGAGGGCGAAGTTGGCACTATTGGTTGGCAGGTCCGCTGGCTTATTTTTTACTCTATACCACGCGCTTGTTAGAAAAAGAGCGTCGCCAATCGCAAAAGTTATTAAGCCGCGCACGTTATTTTAAATATGCCGCTAAAGCCTTGCCAGAAGGGGTTATTGCGCTGGATAAGTCTTATCAGGTGACTTGGTTTAATCAAGGAGCGGTTAACCTGTTGGGGCTAAGTCGTAATGATCGCAAGCGTTCTATTTTGAGTGTCATTCGCACGCCAGAAGTTACTGGTTTATTTAGAGGTACGGGTTATACCACGGCGGAACTGGTGTCGCCCGTGAATCCCAGTCGTACCTTGTCTGTTGAGCTTCGTCCTTTTATGTTGGCACACGACTTATTGATTGTGCGCGATATTACGGCGTTTAAATCCATCGATCGCATTCGTCGTGATTTTGTTGCTAATGCTTCGCATGAGCTGCGCACTCCGTTAACCGTGATGCACGGCTACGTCGAAACCATGCTAGATACGCCCGGCTGGCATCAACAACAGTGGTTAAAACCTTTACAGCAAATGCATCAACAAACCGAGCGAATGCGTAAAATTATCGAAGATATGTTGACCTTGTCTCGTTTAGAAGCCGATGATGACCCTATGGAGAAAGAGGCCATTGATATTGCTGATATGCTGATGCAGATTCAAGAAGAGGCCGAGCAGTTTTCGGGCGAAGCGCATCATCAAATTCGGTTGTCGCTGGAAACGGATGTTGGTTTATGGGGTTACGAAAACTATCTGCGCAGTGCCTTTACCAATTTGGTGACTAATGCCATTCGTTATACGCCTGAAGGCGGCGAAGTTCGTATTCGCTGGTGGTTGGACGCGGCTGGGGTTCATTTTTCTGTGTGCGATACGGGTATTGGTATTGCTCCAGAGCATATTCCGCGTATTACCGAACGTTTTTATCGTATTGATTCTGCCCGCTCTCGCGCCACTGGCGGTACGGGCTTGGGTTTGGCGATTACGCGCCATGTGTTGGATAAGCACGATGCTAAATTGACGGTAGAAAGTCAGCTAGGTAAGGGAAGTTGTTTCAGTTGCCATTTTTCGGCAGGAGCGGTGGCTCCGATAGAGTAGACTCGTTTTAAGCCAT
>JAEMQD010000063.1:0-2517 GCA_022759035.1 Thiotrichales bacterium | reverse complement strand
TGCCATTTTTCGGCAGGAGCGGTGGCTCCGATAGAGTAGACTCGTTTTAAGCCATCTTTTAAGCCATAACTTGTTTTGGTACAGCTTCTCGTGTTGTGCTAGGGTGCAATGCGTGCCTGTTTCTGGCAAGATACCCTGATAAAGAATTGTTCAAGCGTTCGATTATGTTGAAAATCTTTGCCGCTCGTATTAATAACGTTCCCGCATCGGCTTTTCACGCGGCAATTGTTTACTCTGCCATTCGTGACATAATGATGGGTTAATCGACGCTGAGTGGTTTGTCATTTAACTGACGTTTTTTTGTCATCTGATTGTCATAATTGCAGTTCATAATTAACAACGCTAACACGTTAATCCTTACTTGGAGTTTATTATGAAGACAATGATAGCAGCCTTAATAGGCGTAGCTGCAACAACCCTTGTTGCACCTTCTTTTGCTGCAGTCGATCCTGCACTGCCTGGCTACCAAAAAGTTTCGGGCGTTTCTGGTAATTTATCGAGCGTTGGTTCTGATACCTTAGCGAACTTGGCGACCTTATGGGCGGAAGAATACAAACGTGCTTACCCTAACGTGAATATTCAAATTCAAGCAGCTGGCTCTTCAACAGCGCCACCCGCATTGACTGAAGGTACTTCTAACATTGGCCCTATGAGCCGTGAAATGAGCGCAAAAGAAATTCAAGCTTTTGAAGCAAAATATGGCTACAAGCCAACGGCTATTGCCGTGGCTATCGATGCTTTGGCCGTTTACGTTCATAAAGACAACCCCATCAAAGGGCTGACTATGCAGCAAGTGGATGCAATTTTCTCATCTACCCGTAAGTGTGGTGCGCCAGCAGACATTACTAAATGGGATCAGTTGGGTGCTACAGGTGCTTTAGCAGGTAAAGAAATTCAACTTTATGGTCGCAATTCAGTTTCGGGCACTTATGGCTACTTTAAAGAACATGCGCTTTGTAAAGGTGACTTTAAAAATAACGTGAATGAGCAGCCAGGTTCTGCTTCTGTGGTGCAGTCAGTTGCAACATCTGTTAATGCTATTGGTTACTCAGGTATTGGTTACAAAACTTCAGGTGTTCGCGCTGTTCCTTTAGCGAAGAAAGAAGGTGATCCTTTCATTGAAGCGCTTGAAGCGAATGCGCTATCTGGTAAGTACCCATTATCGCGTGCCTTGTATGTTTATGTTAACAAAGCACCAGGTAAACCTTTAGACCCAATGGTTAAAGAGTTCATGACAATGGTATTGTCTAAAGAAGGCCAACAAGTGGTTGAAAAAGATGGTTATGTGTCTCTTCCAGCTGCAGTTGCTGCCAAAGAGTTGGCTAAGCTGAATTAATTTTCTGCTTGTTGCGAACTAAAAAACCGCCTTCGGGCGGTTTTTTGTTATGGTCCAATCAGGTAAAATTATTGTCTATTCTTTAAAGGGGACGAATTAATGCGTATCATGATGTTGGGTGCTCCAGGAGCGGGTAAAGGCACACAAGCCACATTTTTAACCACTCATTTCAATATTCCACAAATTTCGACTGGTGATATGTTGCGTGCTTCAATTCGTGCAGGTGCGCCATTGGGTTTAGAAGCTAAGGGCTATATGGATGCCGGTCAGCTTGTACCAGATGATTTAATTATTCGCATGGTAAAAGAACGCATTAATGAACCTGATTGTAAAAACGGATTTTTATTAGACGGATTTCCTCGCACTTTAGCGCAAGCACAAGCGTTAGCTGCAGCAGGTGTGGATTTGGACGCTGTCATTGAAATTGATGTACCTTTCGATGTGATTGTGGAGCGGATGGCCGGTCGTCGCGTTCATGCTGCTTCTGGTCGTACTTATCATGTCGTTTACAATCCACCTAAAGTAGCAGACAAAGACGATGAAACGGGTGAGGCATTGATTCAGCGTGATGATGATAAAGCAGAAACAGTTAAAAAACGTTTAGATGTTTATGCCGCGCAAACACAGCCATTAGTTGATTTTTATCGTCAACTTGCCCAAAACAATGCAGCCCTTAAATACATTAAGGTTGATGGTACTGCGCATATTGACAGCGTAAAAGCGGTTATTTTGGGCGCGTTGGCGTAAATTTTACAAAAATTCTGGCTTTCTTAGCTGTTGGTGGTTATAATAAGCGGATAGTTTGGCCGGGTAGCTCAGTCGGTAGAGCAACGGATTGAAAATCCGTGTGTCGGCGGTTCGATTCCGCCCCCGGCCACCATATATAGTTTATAATTCATGTAGTTATAAACATCATAGAAAGCCATTGTTTATTTTGAACAGTGGCTTTTTTGTTTCTAAGTCTTTGTTTTTTTGTTTTCACTGCAAGCAATATGCGAGCAACAGATGAGCAGAAAATCATGGGCAATAAATTCGCAAAACTAACCGATGACCTACTGGCACAGGTCAGGCAACCTAAAAGATCATCCAGCCGCTTCATTATTCGAGATAGCTTAGTTGCTGTTTTTTTCCTTACCTAAGCGTCCTGAAAGCACGTCAAGCGGCACTCACTGATTGAGTTA
>JAEMQD010000023.1:27952-37127 GCA_022759035.1 Thiotrichales bacterium | reverse complement strand
ATTGCTGTTTACTGTAGCTCTCTTTTATGGCAGACTTCGCACACAGTGTAGTGGTAAAGTGAATTTGGCCACCTAATTAGAGATGTTAAAATGCATCTCATCATTATCGATGACATTGGATACGTCAAGAAAGCAGAAAGTGAAACCTGTAATGGTCAAGTATTTCTGGAAAGTCTAAAAACAAGCAACGCGAGGTTTTTAGAGGTGCCCTTATGAAAAAGCGGTAGGTAATAAAAAACGCGCAAGCCATACACCTAGCGCAGTACCTATTAAAGAAAAACTCACATTTGCTAGTACATTTAAACCAGCTAACATTTGTTTGTCATTCATCCACAAAGTATAAGTGTCCCAAGAAAAGCTAGAAAAGGTTGTAAATCCGCCCAAAAACCCAATCACTAATAACAGACGCCATACAGGATCTGCTTGTAACCACTCTTGCAACGCAATCAAAGTAAAACCAATCGCAAAGCCACCAATAGCATTAACCGTAAAGGTGCCCCACGCAAAACCGCCAACCCCCATAACTAAATTAATTTGGTGCGCCAACCAATAGCGGCCAACTGAACCAGCCGCACCACCAATTGCTACCGCTGTTAAACTTGCTACAGACATCATAAAAGCGATTCCTATTAATCATATTGGGACATTATTACCAATCTGCCTATTATACAATTAAAAAACATCAGAGAAAACGTCAAAGCAAATCCGGCTTGCTTAATATTCATGCTATCTATGATAAGTTACCTAAGGAGTTGATTATGGCCTGTCGCTGCCAAACGTTGCCTAATATGCCTAGTGGATCAGGAAAAATATTTCTAACTTTTTTTGACCATTTTTTATTAAATCGCGTTAAAACTATCTTAATAAAATTAGGGCAAGAAATCCATACTGAAGGTCAGCTACTACGTATTGATGCTACTGATGTGCAACGAACATTAATGAATATTTGTAGTAGCCCAACCTTAGAAGCAGCAGATAATAGCAATATTCAGGTACTCGTTACCGCCGCCGACGCAACGAGTATCAACCCAAGCGATTTAATGAATATGCGCCCATTATCAACATGGTGTGCACAATTTGCCGCGCTTGATTTAATGGAAGTATTAGATAAAAAGCAACTCATCGCGCACTTTCAACCCATTTTTAAAGTAAGTGATTTAAGTATTTACGCACACGAAGCCCTTATTCGTGGCAAAAGAAGTGACGGTTCAATTATTCCGCCCAATATCTTATTCGGCCAAGCCAGAGATGCTGAATTATTATTTAACCTAGACAGATTATCGCGCGAAACAGTACTAGCCAGTGCCGCTGCGCAGCACTATTTTGGGCGACTATTCATTAACTTCTTACCTAGTGCAATTTACAATCCAGAGAACTGTTTAAGTACAACGGTTGCTTTAGCTAAAAAATATGGTTTTGACTTCAAAAACCTAACATTTGAAGTCGTTGAAACAGAAAGAGTTTCTGACACCGATCATCTGCGTCATATTTTAGATTTTTATCGTGCAAAAGGATTTAATACCGCGCTTGATGATGTGGGAAGCGGTTACTCATCACTTAATTTATTAGCTAGTCTAGCTCCGAATGTTATTAAAATTGACCGAGAGCTGATTACAAATATAGACCAAGACCCACTTAAACAAGCAATTGTGGGCGGTATTATGAGCATGGCGTTACAAAGTAACATCATGACATTAGCTGAAGGTGTTGAGACTGCACAAGAGTTTGCTTACATTAAGCAAGTTGGCATCCAGTTAGTGCAAGGATTTTACTTTGCAAAGCCAGCCGAAAAACCATTAACTGAATTTGATGCTTCCAGATTTTAACGTAACAACGTGCATTAGTGGCTGTGATCGTTACTTATTCGCCAAATTGGTTATTATCGGGATTATCTAGCGTTTTCCAAAACTGCATGCGCTGCTGTATCTTTTGCTCGTAGCCACGATCAACAGGTTGATAAAAGTGTATGCCTTGACCTTGTAGCGCTTCAGGAAAATAATTTTCCCCTGCTGCATAAGCGTGTGGTTCGTTATGCGCGTAACGATAACCTTTACCATAATCCAGACTTGCCATTAGCTTAGTTGGTGCGTTGCGTAAATGTAATGGCACATCATAACTTGGCATAGTTGCAACCGCTTTACGTGCCGCTTTATAAGCCATATAAACTGCATTTGATTTTGGCGCTGTCGCTAAATAAGTAACCGCTTGCGCTAAGGCTAACTCGCCTTCTGGACTACCTAAGACTTGGTAACTATTCAAGGCATCAAGTGCTACGGTCAATGCTCTCGGATCTGCATTGGCAATTTCTTCACTCGCCATACGCACTAAGCGACGCGCTAAATAAAGCGGATCACACCCACCATCAAGCATACGTGCGAACCAATATAGCGCGGCATCTACCGATGAACCTCTTACTGCTTTATGTAATGCAGAAATTTGATCATAAAATTGCTCACCCTCTCGATCAAAGCGCCGCACCTGTCCACCTGCCAAAGTAGTTTTGACTGCTTCGGCACTAATTTGCATAGCCAAAGCATGATCATCACCTATAGGTTCTGCAAAATCAGTCAGTTGCTCTAGCATGTTTAACAACTTGCGCCCATCACCATCAGCATAAGCCAGTATCCAAGGCTGTGCTTGCTCGTCTAACCTAATACTTTGCCAACCTTGCTCATGTGCGAGTTGTTTTAAACCGCGCGCTAGCAGCTCAACAAGATCAGTGGTTGACAAAGATTTAAGCACATAAACACGTGCGCGAGATAACAAAGCATTATTGAGTGCGAAAGATGGATTTTCAGTCGTCGCACCAATTAGGGTAAGCAACCCACTTTCTACAACCGGCAGCAAGGCATCTTGTTGTGCTTTATTAAAACGATGAATTTCATCTACAAATAAAACCGAGCGTTGGCCTAGTGCTTGGTCAGCCTTGGCTTCATCAATCATGCGTTTAATTTCTTTAACGCCATCATGCACTGCAGAAATGGCTCGCCAATGCGCGCCAGAAGCATCAGCTAACAAACGCGCCAAACTGGTTTTACCTGTTCCTGGCGGCCCCCACAAAATCATAGACTGCAAACGGTTGCGTTCAACCATTTGTGCTAAGGGCTTACCTTTGGCTAATAGGTGCTGTTGACCAAGCACTTCATCGAGTTGCTTTGCGCGCATGCGCTCAGCAAGCGGCGCAGAAAAGGACATTACTGAGGCGTTCCGATAATATCAATGTTCGGTGCAGGACGGTACACAAATTGATCTGCAACAATTGGCGTATTACGTTTTACATTTTTAAACACCACTTTAGTTACTTTGCCATCCGAACCTGTTAGTTGAACTTCTTTCATCACATCGCCTTGCATGCCCAACTCGATAAAAGCAATTTCTTGTGAACCACCTTTCTTGCTTTGTAAATCAAACCAAGTTAGACCATCGCCACGATCTTCTAGCTTTCGTGTCTCATAGCGTTGACCGATTGGCTGACTGCTTGCCAACCAACTTACAGGTAAATCTTTATCAATTTCCGCCATAGGCTGAACCATCACTTGTGCTAAAGCAGGTTGATAAATCCACAAATTGATACCATCCGCAATAATGTCCATTTTTTGTGGGCCCTTATCATAACGCCAAAAGAACTTACCTGGACGTTGTACCCAGACCTTACCTGACGACCTCTCTTCTTTAAACAAACGCTCTTCCGTTACCGTTTGCACAAAGTCTGCTTCAAAACTGGTCATACCATCTAAAGCTTTTTCCACTTCTGGCGCAACAGCATAGACTGGCAACGAAAATAAACTGACAACAAGCAAACCATAAAAGCTTTTTAATGACATCATTCAATACACCTACTTACTCTAGCACTAAGACTTCTCGATTACCATTTGGCTGTTGCGCACTGACCAAGCCAGCAACTTCCATCGCCTCAACAATACGTGCTGCGCGGTTATAACCTATTTTAAAGCGTCGCTGTACGCTCGATACAGACACACGACGCGCTTCGATAACAAAAGCAACCACATCATCATAAAGCGCGTCTTTTTCAGCGCCACCAGGCTCATCATCAAATAAACCCGTTAAAGACGCTGCACTAGCGCCCCCCAAAGCAGCACCAGGATCTAACGTCACATATTGCGGTGTGCCTTGTGTTTTCAAAAACTCAACCACTCGATGCACTTCATCGTCTGAAACAAAAGGACCATGAACACGTTGAGGAATACTCATACCATTTCCTAAATAAAGCATGTCCCCTCGACCTAGTAATTGGTCAGCGCCCATTTGATCTAAAATTGTCCGAGAGTCAATTTTAGATGCTACTTTAAAAGAAATACGTGCTGGAATGTTCGCTTTAATCAATCCCGTAACCACGTCAACCGAAGGGCGCTGGGTTGCCAACACTAAGTGAATGCCTGCAGCACGCGCTTTCTGTGCTAAACGCGCAATAAGCTCTTCAATTTTCTTGCCAACAACCATAAATAAGTCAGCAAACTCATCAACAATAACCACAATATAAGGCAAGGGTTCTAATGTTGGCATAGGCGGCGCCATATCAAAAGTACCCATTAATGGCATCGGCGCAATAGGATCGATAATCGGTTTACCTGCCTCAATTGCAGCTTTTACTTTTTCGTTATAACCAGCAATATTACGCACGCCTAGTTTTGACATGAGTTGATAACGGCGCTCCATTTCGACCACACACCAACGTAACGCGTTTGCTGCTTCACTCATATCTGTTACCACAGGTGCTAACAAATGCGGGATACCCTCATAAACCGATAGTTCCAGCATTTTCGGGTCGATCATAATAAATTTAACTTCATCGGCTGTCGCATGATAAAGCAAACTGACGATCATCGCATTGACACCAACCGACTTACCAGAACCCGTCTGACCCGCAACAAGGGCATGCGGCATCCGTGATAAATCGGCAACAACGGGACGTCCAGCCGTATCTTTACCCATAACAAGCGGTAGCGTCATGTCTGTGTTTTGGTAAACATCTGAAGCTAACACTTCTCGAAAACTAATTGCTTCCTGTACGGGGTTAGGAATTTCGATACCAATCACCGACTTTCCAGGAATAATATCAACAACACGCACTGCCAGCACCGACATAGAACGCGCCAAATCTTTTGACAGGTTAGTAATCGAACCAACCTTAACACCAGGTGCAGGCTGTAGCTCAAAGAGGGTCACCACAGGCCCTGAAACAATACCCACCACATCGGCTTTAATGTTGTACTCTTTCAGCGTTTGCTCTAACAATGCACCCATAGAAGCCAAAACATCTTTATCAATCGCATGAATTTGCGTTGGAATATCGTCTAGCAAGTTAAGTGCAGGCAAGCTTGCCCCTTTCGCACCCTGATCATCTACCACATGAAGCGCGTCTGGATCACGTACTTGAACAGATACTTCGAAGTCTGTGGGCAGTGTCGTTGTTTCAACTTGCGGCACTAACCTAGTGTCGTAAATCGGATTAGTGTTTTGTTTTTCTACTGGTTTCATTTCAGTTTCAACAACAACAAAAGGCATATCTTCGCGGCGGACCACTCCAGGCACGATTTCACGTTTCGCTTCTGCTATCGTAACGACATCCTGAAAACGCTCACCTACAGGACGAACTGGCGTGGCAACTGGTTTGCCATAAACGAAATGATACATCCTTAAACGCAATCCTGCCCACTGTGCGCTTAACCATGCCTTCAAAGCAGACCTAGTTGGTAACACGCGCTCTCCGCGTCGCCAAGCTTGGTATTTTTCTGCTAGTAAATCGCCTCCACGAAGCAATGCGGGCTTCCAGCGTGTTTGCCAAGCATCAAGCAACCAATGCCAGCTTAACCATAACACTTCACCAGTAATATCGATAATTTGCAACCAACTAACGCTAATTACCCAACTAAAAGACAAAACAAACAACAATAAAAACAGCAAGGTAGCCGCTAGTCGATCAATCATCAACACAAAAAAGTGCGCCAAGGCATAACCCCACATGCCGCCACCTGAATAAGGTAAAGGCACGAACCAGCTATGACCATCTAAATACAACGAGGCAAGCGCTGCCCCAGAAGACAAAAGCAACAATAAGCTGCTAACAGAAATAATGAGTTGACGTCGGTTCACTTCTGTTTGTTTTAAACGAATGCGAAAAACAACCCAGCTTACTAAGGCAATGCCAAAAGGCAGCGCGTAAGCAAAGACGCCAAACAAAAACAAACTAAACGAAGCTAACCACGCTCCCGTAGCATCACCCCAATTATGAATGACACCATTCCCCGTACCAGAAGAAAAAAATCCCGCATCTCGTGGATCGTAACTAAAGAGAACAAGAAAGAAAAAAAGCGCAACAACAAAGCCTGTTAACAACCCCCATTCGTGTGCTAACAAGCCATTAAAACTATGCGAACGCTGTCGTAAACGCGCAACAATGCCCAACTGCTGTTGCGATGAAGTGTTTGTATGCTGTTTTTGACCAGACAAAGATGTCTGCATGAACCTTCCCTAATTATCCTTCGCTAATCTGCTCATTTTACCCGATATTACAGGCTTTTCACTTCAATCTTACCAAACTTATTCGCAAAACTTTGTGGGCGCTTCACCAAAGCACCTGCTACTTTATGTGCAAGTGCTTTATAAATGGCAGCAATTTCACCTTCAGGATCTGCAGCAACGCTCGGTTTACCACTATCTGCTTGCGCTCGAATATGCATGGTTAATGGCAAAGAAGCCAGCAATGGTACATTAAAATCACTTGCCATTTTTGCGCCACCACCCTCACCAAAAATGGCTTCAACATGACCACATTGACTACAAATGTGCGTTGCCATATTTTCTACAATACCCAAGACAGGAATATGTACTTTTTCGAACATTTTTAATCCCTTACGAGCATCAATCATAGCCAAGTCTTGCGGTGTTGTAACAATAACCGCACCTGCGACAGGAATTTTTTGTGCCAAAGTAAGCTGCGTATCTCCCGTGCCTGGTGGCAAGTCAACAATTAAATAATCCAAGCTACCCCAGTTGGTTTCGTTGATTAACTGCATTAAGCTTCCTGTCACAACTGGCCCACGCCAAATCATTGGAGAGTCTGCTTCAACTAAAAAACCAATCGAATTCACTTTAACGCCATAGGCTGCCAAAGGTTCCATTGTTTTACCATCGACACTATGTGGCATATTACCAACCAAACCAAACAAGGTCGGCATACTTGGACCATAAATATCGGCATCTAATACACCTACTTTTGCGCCTTCTGCTGCTAAGGCAATCGCCAAATTAGCCGAGGTTGTACTTTTACCCACACCACCTTTGCCAGAGCCAACAGCAATCACATTTGTGACACCGGAAATCGCCTCTATATTGCCTTGTGTTTGTCGTGGTAAAACTTTTAAAACAAAATCGACAGTCACAACGTTTAACCCCGATTCGGTAGCAGCGGAAAGCACTTTTTCTCGCCAATTTGACCATAAGCTTTGAGCAGGATAAGGGACTTCAAACACAAGTGACATACCCATCACACCTTGACGCGCATCGACCAGCCAATCATTGAATGTTTGTTCTGAATATTCGTCTCGCACATCTGCCAACGTTTTAGCAAGCTTATCTTTTACTTCAACAGTCAATTCACGCGCAAAAAGTTTATTTAGCCAAGTTTTCATTATTTGCTCACTCTCCTTATTCGTCGATGCACGCATCATAGCACAAGCGATGCGCTAAGGTGATTGCCGAGATTATACCCCTTGCGGTAAACTAAGGCGTTACATTTATCGTATCTATAAGGCTTTACTCGTTATGTCATCTCGACAAAATCGCATGCTGGTAACCAGCGCTCTTCCCTATGCCAATGGACCAATTCACTTAGGGCACATGGTCGAGTACATTCAAACGGATATTTGGGTGCGTTTTCAAAAACTTATAGGACGAGACTGTACTTATGTTTGCGCCGATGACGCCCACGGTACGCCCATTATGCTACGTGCCCAAAACGAAGGCATTAGCCCAGAACAACTTATCGGTCGCATTTGGCAAGAACACACTCGCGACTTTGCAGGATTCGGTATTGGCTTTGACCATTACCACAGCACACATTCAGAAGAAAATAAAAACTTAGCGCAAGGCATTTACATTAAATTGCGCGAAGCGGGTTTAATTAGTGAAAAAGACATTGAACAAGCTTACGATCCAGAAAAAGGCATGTTTTTACCTGATCGCTTTGTGAAAGGCGAATGCCCAAAATGCGGTGCGCACGACCAATACGGTGATAGTTGCGAAAGCTGTGGTGCAACATACAGTCCACTAGATATGAAAAACCCTGTATCGACGATTACAGGGGCAACCCCCGTTGCAAAAACATCGCGCCACTACTTTTTTGAATTACCTAAACTACAAACATGGCTATCCGACTGGATTCGTAGCGAAGGACGTTTGCCGAGTCAACTCGTTAATAAGCTCGATGAATGGTTTGAAAGCGATTTGCAACCATGGGATATTTCCCGCGATGCACCCTACTTCGGTTTTGAAATTCCAGATACCATCGACAAATTCTTTTATGTATGGCTGGATGCACCTATCGGCTATATGGGCAGTTTTAAAGCTTATTGCGACAAGACAGGCACTAACTTTGACGATTATTGGCGTGCAGATAGCGATACAGAGCTTTACCACTTTATTGGTAAAGACATTGTTTACTTTCATACCTTGTTTTGGCCTTCAATGCTCCATGCGGCGGGGTATCGCACACCAACGGCAGTATTTGCACATGGCTTCTTAACAGTGAACGGACAAAAAATGTCTAAGTCGCGCGGCACATTTATTACCGCAGAAGCTTACTTAAATCATTTGCCCGCACAAGCATTACGCTATTACTTTGCAGCTAAACTTTCTAGCCGAGTAGAAGACATTGATTTAAGCATGGAAGATTTCGTACAACGCGTTAATAGCGATTTAGTCGGCAAGTTGGTGAACATTGCCAGTCGTTGTGCTGGTTTTGTTCATAAGTTTTTTGATGGTCAGCTCGCCAACCTAGATGAAACACACAAGGCATTACTACAACCTTATCAACAGGCGAGTGAGCAAATTGCCAAACTGTATACGCAACGTGAGTTTGGTCAAGCCATGCGCGAAATTATGGCATTAGCCGATCAAGCGAATGCTTGGATTGCAGAAGTCGCGCCTTGGCAAC
>JAEMQD010000023.1:0-27852 GCA_022759035.1 Thiotrichales bacterium | reverse complement strand
ATTGAAGACTTTATGAAAATCGATTTGCGTGTGGCGCGTATTGTCAAAGCTGAATCGGTTCCTGAAGCGGACAAACTGGTGAAGTTGACGTTAGATATTGGTGTCGGCACACGTCAGGTCTTTGCAGGTATCAAATCCGCTTACAGCCCAGAACAACTCGAAGGTCGTTTGACGGTGATGGTCGCTAACCTCAAGCCACGCAAAATGCGATTTGGCATGTCGGAAGGCATGGTGCTTGCGGGAAGCGGTGATGGTGGGCTTTACTTGTTAACACCAGATGATGGTGCACAACCTGGGATGCGTGTGAAGTAAGCAGCCATAAGGAAAGACGATAAGTGAATGATATATTTTACATATTAATCGGCACCGTACTTGTAAACAACTTTGTACTGGTTAAGTTTTTGGGCTTATGTCCTTTTATGGGCGTATCTAAAAAAACTGACGGCGCCCTCGGCATGGGACTAGCAACCACTTTTGTGCTGACCTTATCGAGCGTTTTGTCTTACCTTATTCACACCTACCTGCTTGTTCCTTTCGAGGTAGAGTTTTTACGCACCGTTGCCTTTATTCTCACCATTGCAACGATTGTTGGTTTTACCGAAATGGCCATGCACAAGCTTTCACCCGTTTTATATGCCATTTTGGGTATTTATCTGCCATTAATTACCACTAACTGTATTGTGCTCGGCGTTGTTCTGCTTAACGTGCAAGAACAACATACCCTAACGCAGGCAGCGCTGTATGGATTTGGTGCGGGTATCGGTTTTTCCATGGTATTAGCAATTTTTGCAAGCCTACGTGAACGTATTGCAGTTGCTGATGTGCCAGTCGCTTTTCAAGGTAGTGCTGTGGCTCTAATCACAGCGGGCATTATGTCGATGGCCTTTATGGGATTCTCTGGACTAGTAAAATGAGTGCCATCTTTCTTTTTACCCTATTGGCGCTGTTATTCGGTGGTTTGCTGGCATGGGCAAGTTACCGTTTTCATATCGAGGGGAATCCGCTTGTTGCCCAAATAGATCAACTATTACCACAAACACAATGCGGGCAGTGTGGCTATCCTGGGTGCAAACCTTATGCAGAAGCGGTTGCTAGTGGTGAAGCCGAAATCAATTTGTGTGTACCTGGTGGTGAAGCAACCGTTATTGCCTTGTCCGAGCTAACAGGGCGTGAAGCGAAACCCGTCGTCGCTGAAGCCAAGCCGAAACAAGTGGCTTTTATTAAAGAAGAAGACTGTATTGGCTGTGTTAAATGTATTGCCGCTTGCCCCGTTGACGCAATTTTAGGTGCAGCAAAATATACGCATACTGTGATTAAACAGGAGTGTACTGGATGCGAATTATGCATACCTGTCTGTCCAACCGATTGCATTATTATGGAAAACCTACCAACAACGCAACAAAACTGGCAATGGCCAAAACCAGTTGGCGCAATTGGTGAAGGGAAATAGATCATGTTTATTTCACGTTTCATTGAACAGGTTGATTTATGGTGGCATCGCCTACGTGAAGGCGTTTACTTTCATGGTGGCGTTCACCCCGCACAAAACAAACTCATTTCAACACACCAAGCGATTCAAAAACCGCCTTTGGCAGAAAAGTTAATTATTTCATTAACGCAGCATATTGGTCCAGCTTCTGTACCGCAAGTCACCATTGGGCAACGCGTATTAGGTGGTGAACTCATCGCGCGATGCGCCCCACCTCTTGGTGTTCCAATACATGCTCCTACTTCTGGCACCATTACCGACATTGGTGACTATGTTACAAATCATCCATCAGGCATCCCTGGCCCTTGCATTGTGCTTACGCCAGACGGCTTAGATGAAATGTTGCCCTTTACCCCCAAAGCAGCACCCCATAGCGTACAAAGCTTAAAAGCGATTCTGCTCCATGCTGGCATTATTGGTATGGGAGGTGCAGGCTTCCCTAGCTTCCGCAAAATCGCCAACAAAGCAGGACAAATTCATACATTAATTGTTAACGCTGCCGAATGTGAGCCATTCATTACTTGTGACGACATGCTGATGCGAGAGCGTCCACACGAAGTAATTGAAGGCGCAATGATGGTTGCAACGGCACTTGGGGCAAAAAAAGTTATTATTGGCATCGAAAACAATAAACCAGAAGCGATTGCTGCACTCCAAACCTATCAACAACAAATGTCAGTAAACGATGTGGCGATTGAACTGTTAGTTTCCGTTGTGCCTACAATTTATCCGATGGGAAGTGCTAACCAGCTTATTACCCAACTAACTGGAATAGAAGTACCAGCAGATGCCCATAGTACCGACTTGGGCTTAGTCATGTTCAACGTCGCCACCTTAGCAGCCGCTTATCGTGCTATCAAAATTGGCAAACCAGTTTTAACACGTATTATCACCGTTACTGGCTTTGCGATAGAACGCCCCTGCAACGTAGAAGTCCCCATCGGCACACCTTACGAACATATTGCACGTTGGGCTGGTTTGAAAACGCCACATGGCACATGGCTTATGGGTGGCCCAATGATGGGCATTCCCTTACATAGCCCACAGGCACCAGTCATCAAAACCAGTAATTGCTTACTCATTAACACACCAGAACCCACCTCAGAAACCTTGCCGTGTATTCGTTGTGGTGCGTGTATGGATGCTTGCCCAATTAACCTATTGCCACAACAACTTTACTGGTATGCGAAATCGGATAATGTTAATCAGCTAAACGCGCTTAACTTAAATGACTGTATTGAGTGTGGCTGCTGTGCTTATGTCTGTCCAAGTCATATCCCTTTAGTGCAATATTATCGCCACGCCAAAGTGGCCGTGCGTAAAGACAAAGCAGAAAAAGAAGCGCAGCAACGTGCCAAACAACGCCACGAAGCACAGTTAACACGCAAGGCCAATGAAGAAAAAGAGCGTGCCGAACGGCTCGCAGCTAAAAAAGCGGCGATAATGGCTGCCGATGCAGAAAATAATGTCGCACCATCAGCAGCGCAAGCACCTAAGGAGCTGACTTAACTATGCAACCAACCCTCATGCATGCTTCACCCTACGATTGGGGACAACAAAACGTTCGCAAAGTAATGATGCAAGTGCAAATGGCAGCAACGCCCGCGCTACTCGTTCATGCTTACTTTTTTGGTATCGGCATTTTTGTGCAAATCGCCATTGGGTTAACTTTTGCCTTTCTTGCAGAAGCGCTTATGCTTAAGCTACGTGGCAAACCCATTAAGCCTTACTTAACAGATTGGTCAGTTGTCCTCACAACCATCGATATCGTCTTTTGTTTACCGCCAACATCACCATGGTGGATTGTTGCGCTCGCTACCCTATTTGCCGTAGTTATCGCCAAACATGTGTTCGGTGGCTTGGGTTATAACGTTTTTAATCCTGCAATGGCCGGCTATGCCTTTGTGCTGATCTCTTTTCCAGCAGTCATGACTGTTTGGCATTTGCCTAATGCTTTGGTAAGCAATCCGTTAGATGCATGGCAGACAATTTCCTTTATCTTTAGTGGTCAACTACCAAATGGCATCGGATTAGACGCCTTAACTGGCGCTACGCCACTAGAGGCGACAAGAACAGGTCTGCTCAATGGGCAAACACTCGACCAAATCATGCAACATGAAATTATTTTTGCTGGCAATAGCATTGCACCAAGTAGTTTTTGGCTCAGCATGGCATTTCTTGTTGGTGGCATCGGTCTGTTAATAAAAGGCATTATCCGTTGGCAAATGCCAGTTGGTTTTATTGTTGCGATCAGCTTATTGGCGACTATTTTCCATAGCTACGACCCTACACACTATACCAATGCGGCTTTCCACCTGCTTTCTGGCGCAACCATGTTCGCTGCTTTTTTCATCATTACCGATCCTGTAACAGGCAGTACCACACCTTCTGGTCGCTTATATTTTGGTATTGGTGCTGGCGTTTTAGTTTATGTTATTCGAACTTGGGGTGGTTATGCCGACGCCATCGCCTTTTCCGTGCTTATTATGAATATGCTTGTACCTTGGATTGATAGCGTAACGGTGCCACGTGTATATGGTCACAACAATGCAAAGCGAGCACATCATGAATAAATTGAGCATGTTAAAAACTGCGAGTATGCTTGCAGCTTTTGCTTGTGGTGCCGCGGTCGTTCTGTACCTTCTGCAAGAAGTCGCAGCACCAACCTTAGCAGCTAATCAGCAAGCTGCTTTATTGGCACAACTCAACAGTCTTATTCCCGCCGAAAGTTATGACAATGCCATTACAGAAGATAAAATTGCCCTGACCATTCCAGCGCTTAGTCCGAATAGTCCTGTAACCATTTATCGCGCCCGCAAACAAAACCAACCTGTAGCAACGCTGTTAACCGTTATTGCGCCTAATGGTTATAGTGGTGAGATTAAACTACTTGTTGCTATTTTGGCGGATGGTAGCCTAGCAGGTGTTCGCGTTATCGCGCATAAAGAAACGCCTGGCTTAGGTGATTACATTGAAGAAAAGCGTGGTCAATGGATTCATCAGTTTGATCACAAGTCACTTGAAAATACACCGATAACACGTTGGAAAGTAAAGAAAGATGGCGGCGACTTCAACTACAATACAGGCGCAACAATTACCCCTAGAGCAATCGTCGCAGCAGTAGGTCGCACATTAACTTGGGCAAAAGAACATCATGACGCACTTTATGCGCCACAAGTCGAAGGAGTTCTACCATGACAACACGTTATCGCGCTTATCGCAGTATTTTTCTTGACGGCGTTTGGCACAATAATCACGCCCTTGTTGCCTTGTTGGGCTTGTGTCCCTTATTGGCTGTTAGTAACAACGTTGTCAATGCGCTAAGCTTAGGCTTAGCGACGACCTTCGTACTTACGCTTTCTAACGGCGCTATTTCGCTTATTCGACAGTTTGTAACAAGTGAAATTCGCATTCCCGTCTATATTACGGTGATTGCTGCGTTGGTTACGGCGGTTGATCTACTCATGGCGATTATGACCCCTGGACTCCATAGCATTTTGGGCATTTTCATTCCGCTAATTGTCACCAATTGCATTGTCCTTGCCCGTGCAGAAGCATTTGCCAGCAAAAACAGCGTCGACAAATCGCTTCTTGATGGTTTTTCTATCGGTCTGGGTTTTACCCTTGCACTTGTTTTCTTAGGCGGACTAAGAGAGTTTCTTGGTCATGGCACCTTATTTTCTGAAGCAGAGCTACTGTTCGGTCCAATTGCTAAAGACTGGACACTACATTTAATGCAGTTAGACCACGGTATGCTAATCGCCATTTTACCGCCAGGCGCCTTTATTGGTTTAGGATTAATGATTGCCGTAACCAATATTATTAAAGCTAAACAAAAACGTGCACAACAAGCCATTCAAATTGCCGTAACAGATATTGGCTTAACGAGCGGAAAAACAGCATGACACAACTGGCTATTCAGCCAAGTAAGCAGATGACCAAAGCGCAAGCTTTGGCATTTTATGATGCCTTAGCAGCAGCCATACCCAACCCAACAACAGAATTAAACTTTAACAGCCCATTTGAACTACTGACGGCTGTTTTACTTTCCGCACAAGCAACAGATGTGGGCGTAAACAAAGCAACCAAAGGCTTATTTGCTGCCGCCAATACACCAGAAGCAATGATTACACTTGGTTTAGACGGCATCAAAACGCACATCAAAACCATTGGCTTGTTCAATAGTAAAGCCAAACATTTATTAGCAACCTGCCAAATACTGGTTGAACACTTTCATGGCGAAGTACCGCAAACCAGAGAAGCCTTAGAATCACTCCCTGGTGTCGGAAGAAAGACTGCAAATGTACTACTGAATACCCTTTGGGGACATCCAACCATTGCGGTCGATACACACTTATTCCGTCTTGGTAACCGTACAGGGCTAGCCGTTGGTAAAACGCCGCTTGCTGTAGAGCAAAAACTGATGACAATCACACCAAAACAGCACTTAAAAAACGCGCATCATCTACTGATACTGCACGGACGTTACGTCTGCACCGCACGCGCGCCGCAATGTATTACCTGTTGTGCCAAAGCACATTGCAACTACCCAGCAAAAGAATAGCGGCATCACCACCCTTGAGCCTAATTAAACACCTTAGGCTTTTTAGGTTTCTTAGGTTTTTTCACTTTGTCAGATAATTTCGTTACTGGAATCGCTTCAACAGGAGCAAAGCCAGCAAGTTGTTGACGTGGTAAATGTTGGCGAATTAAATTCTCAATGGC
Source organism: Thiotrichales bacterium (assembly GCA_022759035.1). Taxonomy (GTDB): domain Bacteria; phylum Pseudomonadota; class Gammaproteobacteria; order Thiomicrospirales; family Thiomicrospiraceae. Next base: position 21,638 of record JAEMQD010000023.1, on the reverse strand, counting down.
CGATAAACTTTCTGCCTCTTCCGCACAGACCAACGAAATCGCCTCACCTTCTGAACCCGCACGTCCTGTTCGACCAATGCGATGGACATAATCTTCGGCAACGTTGGGCAACTCATAATTCACAACATGCGGCAACGCACTAATATCAATACCACGTGCAGCGATATCTGTTGCTACCAATACCCGAATATGATTCACCTTAAAATCGGCAAGCGCGCGCGTTCGTGCGCCTTGACTCTTATCACCGTGGATTGCAGCTGCTGGTACGTGTTCTTTAGTTAAATATTTGGCCAATCTGTCCGCGCCATGCTTAGTTCGCGTAAACACAAGCACCTGAGTCCAGTTATTATCTTTTATCAACTTAGTTAACAAGGCTGTTTTTTTAGACTTATCCACTTCATACAAAGACTGCGTAACCGTTTCTGCTGTCGTTTTTTCTGGACTAATTTCAATTTGAATCGGCTCAAGTAATAATCCACTTGCCAACTGACGAATATCGCCAGAAAAAGTTGCTGAAAACAGCAAGGTTTGTCGCTTTTTAGGCAGCAAGCTAATAATCTTGCGAATATCTCTGATAAAGCCCATATCGAGCATGCGATCAGCTTCATCCAACACCAGTATTTCTACTTGCGAAAAATGCACCGCATTTTGGTTATATAAGTCGAGTAGTCGACCAGGTGTTGCCACTAGGACATCTAACCCAGCACGCAACTTCATCATTTGCGGGTTAATTTTTACCCCACCGTAAACCACAGCAGACTTTAATGGCAAGTATTTACCATAAGTGTCCACGTTTTCACCTACCTGCGCCGCTAATTCCCTTGTTGGCGTTAGCACAAGCGCACGAATATGGTTCGACTTAGGCTTAAAACCCGTTGATAATCGTTGCAATAAAGGCAGCGTAAAGCTAGCTGTTTTACCTGTACCTGTCTGCGCAGCAGCCATCACATCTTTACCCGTTAATACCGCAGGAATCGCTTGCTGCTGGATAGGCGAAGGCGTGGTGTAGTTTTTTTCTTGGACTGCACGAAGCAATGGAGCAACGAGGCCTAATTCGGCAAAAGACATAATATAAAGCTCACGATAACGACACAAACAAGTGTGCCTAAAAATAAAAAGGTGCTAAAAAATAGCACCCCTAACATAACACAACTGGCTTAAGCTAACTTGTGTCGCTTAGTCGCATCTCGATGTTCATAAGCGGCTTTATTCGCGCCGTCCTTATAAGTTTCATCAAGGAAAGCGCGCTCTTCCATTAAACCGCCCTCATCGACCTCACGCCACCAATGCTTATTAGCACCGCTGCTACGACCATCATCAAAACGATACCCACGCGCTTTCAAAATATCTTTCACTTCTATTGGCGCACCAAAAGCGCGAACCAACACCGTGCGACGTGCTGACTTTTCGAGTAAGCCTTTCAATAAGCCTGGCTGCAAATAAAACAACCAAGCCATGGCAAAACAATCGGTTAAGGCACGGTGACCATCATAAAAATAACCATTGCGGTACAGCAAATATTCTAATTTACCCGATTCAAAACCCGCTTCACGCCAAGGCATTTCAAAAAACGAACAAGCCCAAGCTTTATCATTCAGTTCTGCAAAACGACGATCAAAAAATGCACGATCGAACCCAGCATTATGGGCTAAAACAATATTAGCTGGTGCCATCCAATTGGCAATGTAAGCGTCATCAAACGCCTTTCCCGCCACATCTTCTTGGCTAATACCATGAATTGCTTGGCTTTCAGCAGAAATCGGTACGCCGCAGTCTTCCAATTCAGAATACTTGTCTGACACCATAACAACCTTACCGCTAGTCGGGTTATAGCGCACGGCCAACATGCCAAGTTCAACAATACCATCTTTTAATTTATCGACACCTGTTGTCTCGGTATCGAGCAGAATCATGTAAGCGTCATCTTCGCTCGGATCATTCAACAGAATAGGCAGTTCGGTCGTTTCATCCCAAGGCAACTGTTCTAATAAACGAAAGCGTGCAGGATTCGCTTGTACATCTGCACAGCGTTCTAAGGGAAATTGTTGCTTCATAATGGGCATGAAAAGACGACTCCGATGTTGGCGTTAGCTTGCCATTATACCTTGTTATGCCCGTTCTGGCGTTGCCAAAAGACTAAATACTTGTCTAAGGCGTTAGCAAAAGCCTGTTTATCTTTCGCTGACAAAGGCGCTGGCCCACCTGTATGTTCACCGCTGGCACGCATTGTTTCCATAAAATCGCGCACCGTTAAGCGAGCACGAATATTATCTGGCGTGTGAATTTGACCGCGCAATCCTATTGCTTGCGCACCCTTTGCTAACACTTCTGCTGCTAGTGGAATATCTTGCGTCACAACCAAATCGTGCGCGGAACAACGCTCGACAATGACATTGTCTGCCACATCGAACCCTTTAGGGACTTGCACCCAACTAATATTAGCCAACTTCGGAATAGGAATATGATGATTAGACACAAACAACATCGCTATTTTAGTACGCTCTGCACAACGTACTAAAATATCACGTAATGCAACTGGGCAAGCATCGGCATCAACAAAGATCATAACAATTTTCTTAGATTAAATGGGTTGGGAAAATGAAAAGACCCGCTATGCTACATGTTCGGGTCAGAATACTGCTGCTGTTGGATTATAGCATTATCCCAACCACACCAGAAACCAGTTGTTGTAAACGCTTCAAAGATGCACTCCCTTTTACGGCAAAAGGTTGCGCAAAAATCATCACCCATAACTCTATCGTCATTTGTTCTATCTGCAGAAACAAATCAGGATGATGTTGCGCGATCCCACGCTGTTTTGCCTGTGCTAACGCTTGTGCGACTTCAGCATATTCTGCTTGACGGCGTTCATCTAATGGTAGATTTTCGGTCATTTTTTCTAAGCGGTAAGCGGCAGCTTTTAAATAGCGTGGCGTGTCACGCCAACCTGTTTCAGACATCGTCAATACAAAAGTTGCTGTCAAACGCCCTTGCACGAACGAGCGAATATCCTCAATGCTCGCTCGACGCGTAGCACTGGTTAGTCGATCGCAACTTGCTAATAGTTGCTGCCCTTGCTGCAATATCGCTTGCGTTTGCTGCGCGTAGTCACGCACCTGCCCTGTAATCTTTGGTCGTACCTGTGCAACTAAGGCATCAAAATCGGCCTGGGTTCTGACTAAGCAAGCTTGCGCAGACAAGGCGATTAAAGCACGTTCGATAAGCTGTTCAACTAAGTCAGCGCAATTACGTTGCCAACGAGCCCAAGGCAAACACAATCCTTGATGTTTTAACCATTCTTTACGAATGCCTGCAATAGGTTGTGCTAAAGCAAGCTTAACCAGCCTACGTACACCAGCGGCATGTGCTAGCCTTGCTTCATGTTCAGAGGGTAAAGGCGCAAGCAACACACCTTCTTGTCCAACAATCAATGCTAACCAAGCTTCACCGCCACCTGCGACTTTTTGTGTAATGGGAATCTGTTGCCACTGCCAAACAACACACTCACCTTGCGTAGATTCGCCTTGTTCAGAAAATGCCGACTGTTCCCTTAACGCTGCGCGTGCTTGCTCGGCAAACTGTTGTTGCAAATCAGCAAGCTCGCGTCCTGTTGCCAATATTTTTTTATCGTCACCAATGAGTTGAATGCGTGGCGATAAATGACGTGGGAAGACGACGCTTTGCCAATCTTGCGGGGTGACTAACGTCTGTGCTTGTTGTGTTAACTGTTTTGCTAACAAGGATTCAAAACTACCTTGGTTTTGCGTCTGCAACACCTTAGCCGCTTCAGCTGCTTGCTCGGCTGCTGGTTGCAAGCGTACCCTTAACGCTTTAGGTAACGCACGAATAATGGCTTCTATTTTCTGTGGCAACAAACCCGGTACCAGCTTTGCCAAACTCTCTTCTGTTAACAAAGGTAATTGCGCTAAATTGACTTGAATGGTCATGCCGTCTGCATCATCACCGGGCGCAAACCGATAAGAAAGTGGTAAGTTGAGCTTGTTAGCAAGTCGTAATTGATCGGGAAAATCTTGCTGAGCATCCACTTCTCGACGAAATACGTCTTCCTTGCGCATCACAAGCAGTTCCATACGACTGGCATCGGCTTTAAGCCAACGATCTAAGTCTGCGGTGCGGCAAATGTTTTCAGGTAAGCGCGCCTGATAAAACTCGGCAAGCGCTAAATCATCCACTAAAATATCACTACGTCGGGTTTTATCTTCCCAAGTTAACGCTTCCGCCATTAATGCTTGGTTTTTTGCTAAAAACGGCCACTTAGCAGTTAACTCACCAGTCACTAAACCATCACGAATAAACAGGTTGCGTGCCGCTGATGGGTCAACCTTGCCAAAATCCGTAGGCCGATCTGCGGCGATAATTAACCCATACAAACTTAATGTTTCTTTCGCTAATACGCGCCCTTGTTTTTTCGACCAATAGGGAGAATGAACCTGACGTTTGATAATATGCGCCGCCAAGCTTTCTAACCAACCAATGTCTATTTCCGCAACCAATCTCGCCCATGTACGGCTTGTTTCTAACCATTCAAAAGCCATAATCCACTTAGCAGAACGTTTTGCCAATACCGACGAAGGATGTATCGCAAGCTGCACCCCTCGTGCGCCGTTATAAAGACGTGTACGCTCGTCGCGTAGCGCAATCTGCCCTAGCAATCCTGTCAACAAAGCGCGATGCAAGCTATAACTTAACGCATCCGAAAAACCTGCCGCTTCATCTGCATCCGCCGCCATCTCTTTTTCTGTTAGCGGATTTAATGTCCATTTTAAGTCACTCACAGTTTGGTGTAGTTGATTAACCAACTCGTGCCATTCACGCATTCTGCGATCAGATAAATAATGCTTCTGACACCAGCTTTTAACTTTATTTTTTGTGTTGTGTTTACGCTGATAAGCATAAGCTAACCACAAGTTTAATAAAGATAAAAAGTCGGAACGCGGATCATCAAAGAGTCGATGTTTTTCTCGCGCTGCTTGTTGTTTATCTGCAGGTGTTTCTCTGGGATCTTGTAGCGACAACACCCCAGCCAACACACACACCTCACTTAATACTCCTTCAGCTTGTGCCGCGAGTAAAATACGACCTAGGCGTGGGTCTAATGGCAGTTTTGCTAACTGTTTTCCTAGTGGTAATAAATGGCCTTGTCCATCGACAGCTTGCAATTCTTCTAACAGTTTATAGCCATCATTAATTAACTTACTGGGCGGCGGATCAATTAATGGAAAGGTTTCTAGTTGTCCCAAACCCAGTGCCTGCATCTGCAACATAACACTGGCCAAATTAGAACGTTGCATTTCTGGCTCTGTAAAAGCGGGACGACCAAGAAAATCAGCTTCACTATATAAGCGAATGCACACACCGGGCGCCACACGCCCACAACGACCTTTACGCTGATTGGCAGATGCTTGCGCAATGGCCTCAATAGGCAAACGTTGGACTTTGTTGCGAACAGAATAACGCTTAATTCTTGCCAAACCACTATCAATAACGTGACGAATACCTGGCACCGTAAGGGAGGTTTCAGCAACATTGGTCGCTAATACGATACGTCTTGGTCCGCCTGTCGCAAAAATCTTCTGTTGATCTGCAAAAGATTGTCGTGCAAATAAAGGCAAAATTTGCGTATTTTTTAATCCTTCTAAACGCAAGGCTTCGGTGGCATCTCTAATATCGCTTTCGCCTGGCAAAAAAACAAGAATATCCCCGAATGGATCGTGTGCGGTTAACTCCTCAACAGCGCGAACAATCGCGACATTCATGTCGACCGATTCATCTTCGCTTATCGCAAGCTCACTAAGGGGGCGATAACGCACCTCTACAGGATAAGTTCGACCAGAAACCGAAATGATCGGTGCGCCATCGAAAAATTCAGAAAATCTTTCTAAATCAATCGTTGCAGAAGTCACAATAATATGTAGTTCAGGACGTTGGACTTTTAATTGACGTAAATAACCAAGCAAGAAGTCGATGTTTAAGCTGCGCTCGTGCGCTTCATCTACAATAATCGTATCGTATTCACTTAGTAGCCGATCGCCCGCAATTTCTGCCAGCAGCATACCATCTGTTAACACTTTAATGGCGGTGTTATCCGCAATTTGCTGATGAAAGCGTACTTTCACACCAACCCATTCACCCAATGGACTTTGCAGTTCTTCAGCTAAGCGCGCCGCAACCGTTCTTGCAGCTAAACGTCGTGGTTGTGTCAAGGCAATACGCCCAAACTTTCCTCGCCCCGCCAACATCGCCAACTTGGGTAATTGTGTCGTTTTACCCGAACCCGTTTCCCCTGCCAACACAACCACTTGATTCGAACGAATCGCCGTAATAATTTCCTCTGCGCGTTGAACAACGGGTAAATTATCGTCAAATTGAAGTTGCGCTAATGGTAATTCACGCGCCACGGCAGCAGGTTTATGATGTGTTAATAAGTCTTTTTTATGATCCACCGCAGGGACTTTTTTAAGAGGTTGCGCCTGCTCAGCCACACTATCAGCGGTATCTGCCTGCGTTTTTTCTGGCGTTTTTTCTGCTACAACAGATTTTTGTGGCTTTTTTTGCCCCCAACCCGCTTTTTTAAACAATTCTTTCATAAATATATTTTATAGGCTTATAGCTTTATTTTATTCGATATTAGATTTATGATGTACATAACAAAAATACGAGGTGTTTTACTATGAGTCATTGTCGCACAACACTAAACATTAGACAGCTTTTCGATTACGAAACTTGGACATATACCTACCTACTATGGGATGACGTAACAAAAGAGGCCGCGATTATTGATACCGTTCGCGAGCAATACGATCGTGACTTACAGCTTATTCAGCAGCTTGGGTTAACGCTAAAATACACCTTAGATACACACATTCATGCCGATCACATTACTGCCAACGGGCTATTACGTGATGCGACAGGCTGTGAAATTATTATCCACAAAAATGCAGCCATTAGTTGTGCTGATCATTTAGTCGATGATGGTCAAAAGCTTTATCTTGGTGAACATGCCATTGAAGTCATGTATACACCAGGCCACACAAATATGGATATTTGTTTTAAAATTGATCATGCCGTGTTTACAGGCGATACATTACTCGTTCGAGATTGTGGCCGAACAGACTTCCAACTTGGTGATACGGAAGCGATGTATCACTCTTTACATCGACTATTTGCCTTGCCCGATGAAACCATGGTTTATCCTGGGCACGACTATAAAGGCTTTAGTTGTAGCACAATCGGCGAAGAAAAACGCTTCAATACCCGTGCAGGTAATGGCAAAAGCTTTGCTGAATTTAAGCAGATCATGGATGCACTCAATTTACCGAAACCAAAACGCATTGATATTGCCGTACCAGGCAATTTAGTGTGTGGAAAAATGGGCTACGAATAAACAATCATTCCCCCACAGCTTGTACAGACTGTGGGGGGATTGCCCTAGCCTGTGTTACGAACCACCATCGCCCATTAGTGCTGCGTCTTGTACGTCTAGCACTTCGACATCAAAGTGCAAGGTTTTACCCGCTAGTGGATGATTAGCATCTAATTTAATGCCAGCATCATTCATTTCAGTAATACGGAACAACGCAACGCCATCTGGAAGCTCTGTCTGCACTTGCATGCCGATTTCAAGCGTCATATCTTCAGGAAAGTTCTCTTTTTGCGCAAGCAAAATTAGGCCGTGATTATATTCACCATAAGCGTCTTCTGGTGGAATAGAAACTTTACCCGCAAAGCCGACATCTTCGCCTGTTAAAAAATCTTCAAGCCCTTTAATTAACTCACCCTCACCATGAACAAACTCCAATGGCTCGTAACCAACCGATGTGTCTAGTACTTCACCAGCATCGTTGGTTAAGGTATAGTGCATTAAGACTACGCAACCATTACGAATTTTCATGGCAAAACTTCCTCATTATCACTTAAAATAGTTTGCATTATACCTAATTTAATTGAAATAACATGCGACAAATTGTACTGGATACAGAAACAACGGGTATTGATCCTAAAGATGGGCATCGCATTCTTGAAATTGGTGCGGTAGAGTTAGAAAATCGCCAGCCTACTGGACGCACCTATCACCAATACATTAACCCTCAGCGTCACATCGACGATGAAGTAATTCGCATTCATGGTATCACCAATGAGCGCGTTGCCAATGAACCAGTCTTCGCAGAAATCGTGAACGATTTTATGGCGTTTATTTCAGGTGCAGAACTGCTGATTCATAATGCCCCGTTCGACGTCGGACACATCAACGCAGAGCTAGAACGTCTCGAACACAATAGCTGGGGAAAAATCGAAGATCATACCAAAATAACCGATACCCTCGCATTGGCGAAAAAACACTATCCAGGCCAGCGCAACTCTCTTGACGCCTTGTGTAAAAGACTATTTATCGACAATAGTAGTCGAACTTTCCACGGTGCATTGCTAGATAGTCAAATTTTAGCCGATGTTTACTTGGCAATGACCGGTGGACAAACAGGATTAGGTTTTGGCGGTGATCCTCATGCGATGAATAACGATAATACACTGACCCAACATAAGCGGGTAGATAGCGGTCTCGCACAACAATTACCCGCTTTTACGCCAAGCGCTACGCAGCTGGAAGCGCATCAGCAACAATTAGCGCAAATGCAAAAGAAACAATGCGTGTGGACCAGTTTTTATGGCATAGAAACAGCCACAACAACAACCTAAGGAAAGTATGAAAAATACGGCTTCGCCTTTTTCCAGACTTTCCTAACTACTTGGATAACCAAAAGGTATAGCCGCCATACGTGCGGCCTCATCAACACGCTCATTTTCCGCATGACCATTATGCCCACGCACCCATTGCCAATCAATAACATGAGGTTGCGCTGCTGCTAATAAAGCCTGCCACAGCTCAGGATTCTTAACCCCTTTAAAAGCTTTCTTTTGCCAGCCAGGCATCCATTCACGCATCCCTTTTTGAACATATTGCGAGTCGGTATAAAGTGTTACTTGGCAAGGCACTTTTAGTGCCAACAATCCCTCAATTGCTCCCTGCAACTCCATGCGATTATTCGTTGTATGTGCTGCGCCACCGCTCAGCATTTTTTCAACATCGCCAAAACGCAATAATGCCGCCCAACCGCCAGGACCAGGATTGCCCGAGCAGGCTCCATCCGTAAATATTTCAACTTTTTTCACAATGTACCTTGTTTGTTAAATTGCGTTTTGCTAATTGCGGTAGTAAAGATTGCCAGCGCCAGCCATCTCTTAAACCTATCAGTTTAATACGTGAAGTCTTCTTATGCGCCAACAAAGCATAACCTTGTGAAAAAGGCGTATCCAACCAAGGCAACCAGCGGCGCCAACCTGAATTAGGGTAAAAATCAACCTGTTGAATTTCATAACCGAGTGTTTGCAATGCATCGACAACGCGACCTGCACCGAACAAAGACAAAGCTTCGACCTGCGAATGCTGCTGACCAAATAATCGGCCGCGCCAAGCATTCGCTGGATGAAAGCCCATAATAATTAAACGCCCATCAGCAATCAACACACGGTCTACTTCGCGCAGTACCGCGTAAGGATCCTCCACAAGCTCAAGCACATAAGGCATCACAATTAAATCGATTCGTTTACTTGCAAAAGGTAACTCTTGAAACTCAACAACGGCGCTTATCTGCTCAAAAGGTGCATCGGCAATCACAAAATGTGACTGTATTGGACAGGTCTTCCACGCTTCATCAAAATCAGCAACAACCCCCAATTGCAGTGCATAATAGCCAAATTGCTTACGCAGGGTACGCACTAACCAAGCTTGTTGATGCTGCATCATTTTTGCACATGCAGCGGTTGTACAAAATGCACGCAAAAAACGACTTAACTGTCGCATTAATTTACCCTTTTTGATTGACCATTTATTGAGGCTTGACTATCATTAGCAGATGAATACAAAGCGCGATCTACCAATACACATCCAAGGCGTTCCAGCTCTGGAAGATAACTATATCTGGATAATAACGCAAGGTAAAGACTGCATTGTTGTCGACCCTGGTTCGGCCGATCCTGTTATTGATTGGTGCACACAAAACAACCTGCAACCAACAGCAATATTGATTACTCATACACACCATGATCATGTAGACGGCATTAGCTTGTTGCGCAACACTTACTCAGCAAGCTTACCCATTTATGCGAATCGCTGTGCTAAATTAACGCATCTGTTTAACCCTGTAGATGGTGAAACAACCATCGACATCGGCACCATGTGCTTTCAAATACTTGCACTTCCTGGACACACGCCAGACCATATCGGATTCTATCTTAAAGAAAAGCAAGCGCTTTTTTGTGGCGATACCTTGTTTGCAGGAGGCTGTGGACGCCTTTTCAACGGCGGCACACCCGAACAAATGACACTATCCTTACAAAAAATCAATCAACTACCAAAACAAACTGCGTTATATTGCGCACACGAATACACCCTCGCCAATTTACGATTCGCTGCCATTGTTGAACCACACAATGAAACTATTAGCAAACGCTTAGCAGAAAGCAAAATAAAACGTATGCATGGTGAGGCAACCGTGCCTTCTTTCCTTGAAGAAGAGCAAGCGACCAACCCTTTTTTAAGAACCGAAACGACGCACGTAGAACAAGCCATTAACCAATGGGCTAAGCAAACAACTACCACGCCAAGTGCACGTTTTGCGCTACTACGCGCATGGAAAAATGAATTAGATGCCACAGGCATTTTGGAGCAAGACTAATGACCATTTTTATTCGTCTGGTGTTAGCTATTAGCATCACTACAGTGGCGCTAACAGGATGTAGTCACTTACCAAATAGTGAAACGAACATGCAAAGCGACAAACAAAAAGCAGGAAGTTCGGTTTTAAACTATAGCCTTACTGAGCTTAAAGAAATTGATTTGACCAATCCAGAAGCTGACTACGAAGATAGCAACGTCGAGGATATTTGGGAACGCATTGTTGATGGTTATCAACTTAATCAACCAGTAAACGCACGCATTCAGAAAGAAATCGATTTTTACCACGCTCGCCATAAAACTATTCCGGAAGCCTTAAAGCGTGCTCGCCCCTACTTATACATGATCGTAAATGAAATTAAAAAACGCGACATGCCAATGGAAATTGTTTTTTTACCGATTATTGAAAGTTCTTTCCACGCTAAAGCGCTTTCTAGCGCCAATGCTTCTGGCATTTGGCAATTTACAACCGATACAGCCCAAGTTCGTGGCATTAAAAACGACTGGTGGTATGACGGTCGACGCGATGTATACGAGTCGACCATTGCAGCGCTAGACCTGCTACAAAGTTTGCATGATCGTTTAGAAAATGACTGGATGCTTGCATTAGCTGGTTATAACTGGGGCGCTCTGAATGTGCGTGCTGCGGTTGCAAAAAATCGTGCTAAAGGCTTACCAACAGATTATTGGAGCCTAAAAATGCCACCCGAAACCATGCGCTATGTGCCTAAACTACTCGCGGTTGCAGAAATGATTAAGTCTGCTGATAAATATCGAATCGCTTTACCTGATGTACCAAACACGCCTTATCTAACACGTATTAAAATTGATCAACAAATTGATTTACCCACAGCAGCACAAATGGCCGATATGTCTTGGGATGATTTTCATCGTTTTAATGCTGGTCATAAACGCATCACAACCAACCCAAATGAAAGTACACACGTATTAGTACCTGTCGACAAGCTACGCACCTTTGCAATCAATCTAACCAAGTTTGCGCCACAAACCAACGGCAAATGGATTTCATACACCATAACCGCGCAGGATAAACTGGCCGACATTGCGGCACGTCACGGCACAACACCAGAGGTGTTGGCAAAAGTAAATCAGCTTAAAAGCCCGTTACCTGTTGGACAAACGATCCTAATTCCTGTCGGCCAACAACAGCTAGAAGCGCAAACAGAAATGCAAGCACAGGCAACCCTAACCACTAATCTTGCACTAGAAGGCAAAGAATTAGCCAACGCACGCGCGATGACTGAGAAAAAAGAAGCGTTAAAGCATCAACCTAAAATCATTCATGTACTCAAATCGAACCAACCTTTGTCATGGTTAGCAGAACACTACGGTGTTTCACTACTCTCTTTAGCACTGATTAATAATTTAACACCGCAAAGCAAACTTCATGTAGGTCAAAAACTCATTATTCCTGTGCAAAAAGTTGTTACCGTTACGGCGAAAAAAGGTGACACATGGAAGTCAATCGCTAAACAAAACAAGATACCGAGTTACTTGCTTGCTAACTACAATGATGCCAAAGAAAATGACAAAATTAAACCAGGGCAAATAATTAAGGTACCTAAACTAGGCTAAGGGGAACACACAACACGTCTACGACAAGCTTACCAAGCCGCACTTTATACGACTTGTGTAACCTTGGCTTGTAAGTAGTGATGCGGCGCACTTGCTAACAAGGTTTTAGTGTAATCCTGTTGCGGATGTGTTAACACCTGCTCGGTAGAACCCATTTCAACAATTTTTCCTGCTTGCATAACGGCAACGCGATGCGCAATGCGTGGCACGATGGATAAGTCGTGCGTAATAAACAAGTAGGAAACGCCCATTTTTTGTTGCAACGCGTCTAACAAATCTAAAATTTGACCACGAACAGTCACATCCAGCGCACTGGTAGGCTCATCACAAATAATTAAACTAGGTTCAACCGCTAGTGCGCGGGCAATACCAATACGTTGACGCTGCCCGCCAGAAAACTCATGCGGATAACGATCCGCATGTGACTCGTCTAAACCAACCAGCTTCAATAACGCCAGTACACGTGCAGCACGTGCTTCTGGGGCACCGACGGACAAACTATCCATGCCTTCACGAATAATTTTACCGACTGTCATGCGTGGGTTAAACGCACCATAAGGATCTTGAAAAACAACTTGCAACGATTTACGCAATGGTCGCATTTGCCGCTCTGTTAGTGTCAGTAAATTTTGATTCAAAAATACTGCCCTACCTTGAGCAGGAATTAGCCGCAATAAAGCCTGAGCCAAACTGGTTTTACCACAGCCAGACTCACCAACCAAAGCAAGCGTCTCTCCTTTGGCAATCGATAAATTTAATCCATCCACTGCCAACGTATCTGGTTGTTTCCTAAACAGCCAACCTTTACGACGACCCGCAAAGCGAACGCGTAAGTTTTCAGTCGCCAAAACGATTTCATTTTGCGCAATAGGGGCTCTAAACTCTGTTACGGGCAAGGCATTCTCAATGAGCCGCTTTGTATAAGGATGCAACGCCGACTTAAAAAATTGATCAACTGGTAATACTTCAAGCAGTTTGCCTTTTAACATCACGCCCACGCGGTGGGCTAATTGTGCTACCAGTCCCATATCATGGGTAATAAATAACACCGACAAGCCGCGTTTCTGTTGAATCGATAATAGCAGTGCCAATACCTGCGCCTGAATGGTGACGTCTAGTGCAGTCGTAGGTTCATCTGCAATTAATAATTTAGGTTCTCCTGCTAAAGCCATGGCAATCATAATGCGCTGTTTTTGCCCACCTGAAAGTTGGTGCGGATACCAGCTCATTCGTTCACTTGGGTCAGGAATACCCACTTCCTCTAATAAGGCAATAACGCGCTGTTGCTGCGCTTTACCGCGCAAATCTGTCTGTAATTGCAACACTTCAGCAATTTGATCACCCACGCGCATCAATGGATTTAACGCCGTCATGGGTTCTTGAAAGATCATACCGATATGCCCACCGCGAATAGCGCGCATTTGCTTTTCAGTTAACGCAAGCAAGTCGGTATTATCTAACCTTATTTCTCCGCTTAACTGCATATTTTTAGGCAATAAGCGCATCAAAGATAACGCGGTTAAAGATTTTCCAGAACCAGACTCTCCGACTAACGCAAAAATTTCTCCCTTTGCAATCGAGAAAGAAACGGCATCAACGAGTTTTTTACCTTCAGCCAAGCTAATAGAAAGTTGATTTACTTGTAATAATGGTTGTGACATACGCTTCCTTCTTAACCTTGCGCTCTTGGATTAAACACGTGCTGCACACGATCGGCCAGTAAATTGACAGACAAAACCAATGTAAACATGCCCACAAAAGCACCTAACAAATTCCACCATACAACGGGTTCTCGATTCAACTCCTGCCGTGCAAGATTGATCATATTACCCCAACTTGGCATAGTCGGATCAACACCAATACCAACATAAGATAAAACAGCTTCTGCCAAAACTAAGCCGCTAAAGTCTAGGACAGCAGAAATTAAAACTAAATGTCCTAGGTTGGGCAATAAATGTCGCCCAATAATACGCACATGTGAAACACCAAAAGCGCTGGCTGCCTTTACATATTCCATTTCTCGTAATTTTAATGACTCGGCACGAAGAATACGTGCTAAGCCAGTCCAGCCCGTTAACCCCAAAACCAGACAAACGAGCAACAAACGAACATCTGCACGTTCTTGTTCACTTGCAAACACATCGGCATGTTGCGCTAAATAAAGCTGTGCAAGCAACATCGCACTTGCAATCAGCAACACGCCTGGGACGGCATTTAATGTGGTGTAAAGATACTGCACCACATCATCCACCCAACCCTTAAAATACCCCGCTACGATACCCATTACCACAGCAAAAGGCAGGGTAAGCAATGTCGTTAACCCACCTATTAATATGCCCGTACGTACACCTTTTAAGCTTGCATACAAGACATCCTCGCCCACTTTTCCTGTTCCCAAAACATGATAGCTTTGTCCCATACCCCATAGCCAAACAAGAAAACCACAGAGCACAATAAAAGTAATCGCTGCGCTTTTCCACGGAAGCGCTGTTTGCGAAAAAACCGATAAATGCGATAGCATCCAAACAATTAGCGATGCCAGTATTATCCCAATCGATAAAAAAGTAAGGCTTCTTTGCCACAAGTCTCGACTCAGGTCGTTAGGGTTATCCAGTTGTTTCCCTGCATGCTGTAAAGGCACTGGTGCACGTATCACGCGACCATCGTCCGTTTGCCGCGTCTCCTGCCACAAGCTTTCAATAGCAAAAGGTGCCGAGTAACTTTTTTCCTGCCCAGTGGCAATATTACCTAAACTCATATCTAACGCACTCACCACAGGACGGTAAGGATCATTAGTGCGAAAATGAAGGGAATCGGCCAAGGCAATCAGCACAAAAGCCAGCAAAACAATTGTCGATGCCATCGCAATACGACTTTGTGCCACTAGCTGCCAACGTTCACGAAGCAAAGTATCCTGCTTTAAGCGCCAGAAAAAATAGAGTAAACTCGTTACCAACAGCCATACGACGATATCCGACCACAGCAGCAACATTACTTATCTCCAAAGCGCACGCGTGGGTCTGCCCAGGCATAGGTAATATCGGTGATAATGAGACCAAACACATACAATACTGCACCAAGGTAAACCATCGCGCGAACAATAGCGAAGTCTTGGCTGTTGATTGCATCAATGGTATAACTTCCCAAACCAGGAATTCCAAAAAACGATTCCATAATCAGACTACCCATAAACAATAAGGGCAACACAGCAACTACCCCCGTCAAAATGGGCAACAAGCCATTGGGTAAAACATGACGATGCATGACTTGCCATAAACTTAGTCCTTTCGCTCGTGCCGTTCGGGCAAAGTCTTTATCGGCTTCTTCAAGTAAAATACTGCGATACCAACGTACACCCGAACCAACACCAGCAATAACCCCCAAGATAATAGGCAATAACAAAAATCGCCAAACATCACCATCTGGCTCATAACCAGAAATAGGAAACCAATGCCACAGCTTAGCCAATACGTATTGCCCACCAATAATGAAAAACAGACCAGAGATAGACATAATAACAATGGTTAATACTAAACCAAGTTTATCTAACCATTGACCGCGAAACATCACCAGTAATAAAGCAAGGGCAATATTCACACACAAGCCAATCATAAAACTAGGTAAGGCTAACCATAAAGAAGGCCAAGCTCTTTGCGCCAAATCAGCACCAATAGCACGACCTGCATCAGAAACACCAAAATCAAACACCATCAATTGAACCGACTTCTGCCAAAAAATGGTTTGGGTCAACACATCCCAACCAACCGCATTCGTATTCCAAAGCAAGGGTAAGTCATAACCCCTTGCCGCCTTCCAAGCAGTGAGCGCCGCATCGGTGACATACTTATTCCCTAATTGTGCTCGCGCCATATCATCGGGCGAATTAACAACAAAAAACAAAATAAAAGTCAGTAAATTTACCATTAACAAAATAGGAAACAGCCACAACAAGCGGCGCAATATGTACTGTATCAAAGTTCATTCCTCTTACGATAAGGAGGCAACCACAGCATTAGCAACAAGCCGATAATACTGACGCCAATAAATCCAAACGGCCATAGCACAGGTTGATTCCACAACGCTTGTGCTTGCTCTCTTTTTTCAACATCAATTCGACGGTATTTCAGGGTGTTATTTGCCATTAAATTGGGATAGACATTATGTACCCAACCATGGAATAGGCTAACATTTTGTGGGAATAACCCAAACACCCAAGGCGCATCTTCACGCACAATCGACACGGCTTTAGCAATCAACGCACGGCGCTCTGCCGTATCGGGTAAACGTGCGATTTGCGCATATAAAGCATCGAATTGCTTGTTGTGGTAGTTACTGGCATTTTCACCGCCTGTTTCTACTTTAGCATTCGACCCTACCAATAAAAATAAAAAGTTTTCAGCATCGGGATAGTCCGCATTCCATCCCCAAGTAAAAATTTGCGCATTACCCGCCCGCATTTTTTCTTGAAAACGATTATAGTCTGTCGCGCGAATAACCAACTGAATACCAAGCTTGGCAAACTGCTTACGCATCCAATCTAACTGCGCTTTATCGTCCGCACCAGTACTGACGGTGTCATAGTATAAAACCAATGCTTTTCCTGTTTTAGGATCTAACCCGTCAGGATAACCCGCCTTTGCCATGAGTGTTTTTGCTTCTAATAGCGAACGACGCACACACTGTGTACCATTTAATTGATGCGTAATAGGATTACAGTCTTCGCTTGCACCTGAAATTCCCGGTGGAATTGGTCCTTGTGCGACCAACCCACGACCATTCAAAAAAATAGCGATGTCCTCTTCATAGTCAATCGCAATGCTTATGGCTTGACGCAAATACTTAGCATTAGGATTCTCTTGTCCAATTAAAGGATCGAGCATATTAAACCCTAAGTAAGATAAGCTGGTTGCGACGCTCGATAACAATTGCATCCCTTTTTCTTGCATAACAGGGGTTAACGACAACTTACCTTGCGCATCCAGTTGAATAGCCTGATCAAACACCTCGCTAGAGACGCCCGATGCATCGTAATAACCTTGCAGGAATTTAGCCCAATACGGCACTGCTTCTTTTTCTAACGCATAAACTACTCGATCTACCATTGGTAATCGTTTGCCTGCATCATCTAATACATTATTGGGTAAATCTGGAGAAGCCTCACTTGGGTAAAAATCGGCATGAAAATTCGGGTTGCGTTGCAATACCATACGACGGTTTGGATTATTTTCGCTTAGGTAATATGCACCTGTTCCAATAGGTAACCAACTCCACGATTGATTTTTTTCTCTCATGCCTGGCTGTGCATAGTATTGATCGACCTCCCACGGAATGGGCGCAAAAAAAGGCATTGCCAACCAATAAACAAAAGGAGGATACACGCCATGAATACGGATCATTAGCGTGTGTTCATCAATAATTTCTACACCGCTAGGCTGACGATTTCGATAATCACGCCACGTATTCGTTTTTGCCAACGCATCGAACTGCTTTACACAATCAGACATACCGACAATGAGCGGCAACATCATATCCAAAATAGGTGAACCATTCGTGCGGTCAGCCATACGGGTAATGGCATAAGCCAAATCTGACGCCGTCACGAAACGCTTATTCGCACCAAAAGCAACATGGGGCGCATAAGCAATATCATCTCGCAAATGCAGCCGATAGCTGGTTGTGTTCGTTGCCGCATCGTAACTGCTCGTTGGCATTTCCGTTAAAATAAGTGGTTCTAATTGATAAGGGCGTTTTAAATAATGATACTGTAGTGGCGGCTCAACAATATTACCTAAAAAAACCATTTCGTTGCTGTTATACGCTTTAACAGGATCTAAGGTTTTTGGCGGCGCAGAAAAAGCGGAAAATAAGGTGTTCTCATGTACCCAACCTCGTGGATAAGGATTGTTCCACGCCGCTTGCGCCGAAAGCGATAACAAGCATACTAATGCGACTAACCAGCTCATAACATTAATTCGCTCCGTGCCGATTGATTGAGCTTTTGTTTTAGTTCAGCCCAATGTGGTAAAAATTGCGTCATCAGCGCGTGAAAACGAGGCGAATGATTCGCTTCTATTAAGTGGGCCAACTCGTGCACCAACACATACTCGATACACTCAGGCGGCACTTTTGCCAGCATTAAACTCATCCATATTCGTTTATCACGTGTATTACAGCTTCCCCAACGGGTTTTCATGGCTTTAATACCCCAGTCATTTGCTCGAACCCCCATAATTGGTTGCCATTTAGCCAACAAATCGGGCATCATCGCTTTTAAGGTATCGCGATAGAAAGTATTCATTAAGGCTGCCCGCTTTTCTGCTGTCGTTTGTGCTAACACATGCATTTGCAACACATCGCCACAAATCATAATTTGTTGTTTCGCCTTACCTGACACCACCTGCAAACGATAAGGTGACCCTAAGTAATAGTGTGTTTCACCCGTGATATATTCCCGTACCGATGCCTGCGGACGTTGAGCAAAAGCAGTTTGCTTTTCTTTAATCCAATCTAATCGCGCCAGTACTGCCGCACGAATACGCTCATCCGAAAGATGTATCGGTGCCGAAACCTGTACTACGCCTGTTGGCGGTACAAGCCGCAAATGCAAGTGTTTAATTGGCTTTCTTGTTACATGCACTTCTAGCTGCGCCACTTGCATCAAAAAGGGCGTTGGCAAGGATACTTTTGCTTTAGCTACGAATGTTGATTTTAATTGATTAATCCAAGACACTGTCTGACCTTTTTTGTCTTTAATCGATGACATGGCGTTATAATAACGCAAACCGTTCATTACACAGGAGTCACTCATGGGTTTTTTAGCAAATAAACGTGCTGTTGTTATCGGCGTCGCTAACGATCGTTCTATCGCTTGGGGCATTGCCAAGCAACTGCATGCGCAAGGTGCAGAAGTTATTTTAACCTATCAAAACGATAAGCTAAAAAGCCGTGTAGAAGCTGCTGCCGCTGAACTAAACAGCCCTGCTATTTTTCCACTAGATGCAACAAATGATGAAGAAATTGCAGCTTGCATGGAAGGCATTAAAGGTGTTTGGAGCGATGGCTTTGACATTTTGGTACACAGCATTGCGTACGCACCAAAAAACGAGCTGGATGGCAAAATGATTGAGAACGGCACGCGTGAAGGTTTTCATACTGCAATGGAAGTGAGTGTTTACAGTTTAACCGCACTTACAAAAGCAGCTTATCCACTAATGAAAGGTCGCCAAGCGAGCATCATTAATCTGTCATACCTAGGTGCGGTACGTGCAGTCCCTAACTACAACACTATGGGTATTGCTAAAGCAGCATTGGAAGCAACAACGCGCTACTTGGCTGTCGATTTAGGCAAGGAAGGTATTCGCGTTAATAGCATCTCGGCGGGTCCTATTCGCACACTCGCTGCAAGCGGCATTAAAGACTTCCGCTCTATGCTCGACAATGTTGCAGAAATGACACCAACTGGAAAAAATGTCACCATCGAAGAAGTCGGTAACACGGCGGCATTCTTGGCATCAGACTTGTCTAGTGGTATTACGGGTCATGTTATTTATGTTGATGGCGGTTTCAATATTATTGCCGCAGCCTAATCGAACTGGACTAACTATCTTGCGTAAAAAAGCCCTGATATTTCAGGGCTTTTTTGTCGGCGCAATACGTCACAAGACTTAAGTGTCGGCGACTGCTTTGCGCTTGCATCAGGGCAACGACAATCGACGAATCAAATCCGCCCGATAAAAACGCCCCGTGGGGCGTTAATTCGAACAAAATGGCGATTAAAACTCAGCCCATTCCTCGCTGCTTGCTTTGTTGGGTGACGGCAATACCGCCCGCTTTTTAGACGGCACACTTGCGTGGGCACTGTAGCGACGACTAGGCGCACTAACCCCAGCAGCCTGCTGCTGCGCCACTTTAAAGCGACTCATCAACTGTGTTAAATCGTCTGCCTGATGACGCAAAGCATCAGCTGATGCCGCTGTTTGCTCAACCAGAGCTGCGTTTTGTTGTGTCATACTGTCGATATTACTTAACGACGTGTTGACCTGTTCAATCGCTTTTACCTGCTCACCTGCAGCACTTGCAATCGCTTCAATCGTGGTTTTCATGTGCGCAGCACCTTCACCAATGGCATTCAGAGAATCCGATACCTGCCCGATCAAATCCGAACCTTCGCGCACCTGACGTACACTGGCTTCAATTAAGCCCTTAATATCTTTTGCTGCGTCGGCAGATTTGCCCGCTAAAGCACGCACCTCAGAAGCCACCACCGCAAAACCACGACCATGCTCACCCGCACGAGCCGCTTCAACAGCCGCATTCAATGCTAACAGGTTAGTTTGGAAGGCGATGCTATCAATTAAGGTCACAATATTACCGATTTGTTCGCTCGATTGGGTAATGGCTTGCATCGCAGCAACCGTTTTAACCATAACTGCTTGGCTTTGCTCACGACTGGCTTGCTGATCGTGCGAAATTTTTTCCGCCTGTGCAATACCAGCGCGGGTGGTATTCACCGATGCTAAGGTTTGCTCCATGGCAGATGCGGTTTCTTCTAAACTGGCTACTTGCTCTTGCGTACGACTCGATAAATCCATATTACCTTGCGCCACTTCACTACTGCTTTGTGTCACACTATGGGCAGCAGCAATGGCAGCAGCAACCGCCTGTTCCATTTGCATTGCACTGGTATTCACTGCTTCTTTTAACACATCAAAGCTACCACATGCCTTAGCAGTTACACGAACAGTCAAATCTCCCTGCGCTTGTGCATTGACCGTGTTCGTCACATCACCCAAAATAGACGCTAATCCAGCAACAGTGGCATTAATATTATCTTTAAGCTGTGCCAATGAACCCTGTGCCGAGGCACGAACCTGAGCATTCAGCTCGCCTTTAGCAACCTGCTCCATCGCGGTGTTAATGTCGTCAACAATTTGCTGCAAGCCACTCATCGCACCATCGACCTGATCACGAAATACGGACTCAATACGCTCATCCATCCGCACACTAAAATCACCAGAACTCAGAGCCGCCATGATTTTAGCCAACTCATTCATCGTAAAGGCGACACTTTGCGCACTGGCATTAACACCGTTTTTCATCTCGCCTAACTCACCAGGTAAGTCTGTCGTGACGCGCTTAGCAAAGTCGCCCTGTGCCACAGCATGCATCACGGTATTGATCTCTTTGACAGCAGACTGTAACGATCCCATCAGACCGTTAAACGCACGAGAAGCTTCGCCAACCTCATCATGATTCACCGTGGCAACGCGACCATCGAAACGACCCTGAC
>JAEMQD010000122.1 GCA_022759035.1 Thiotrichales bacterium | reverse complement strand
TGGGAAGTCTAAAAACAAGCGAAGCGAGGTTTTTAGAGGTTCCCTTATTTATAAAACAACGACTTCTTTTTCTAGCGAAATAGAGAACATGTTGATGACATCGTTTTGTATCATTTCGCTGACTTCAATTACTTCTCTTCCTGTTGCGCCACCATAATTGACAACAATGAGTGCGTGTTTTTGATAGGTGCCAACATGACCAACCTTTTTTCCTTTCCACCCTGCTTGTTCGATTAGCCATGCAGCTGGAATTTTAATACAACCGTTAACTTGTTTGTGGCCAGGAATATCTGGATAAGTCTCTTGTAAATGTTGATAATGTTTTAAAGAAATTGAAGGATTTTTAAAGAAACTTCCTGCGCTGCCTAACACTTTAGGGTCGGGAATTTTTTGTGTTCGTAATGCGATAATGGCATCGTAAACATCTTTTGGCGTTAATGTATCAACCCTTAGTCCTTTGTTTACAATGGCTTCATGTAAGGGCTCGTGTACTAGGTTTGCCTTTGATTGCTTTAGTAGTCTGAAGGTGACGCGATGAATGAGTACGCGATCGGCAAGTTCTTTTTTGAAAATACTATCGCGATAGCCAAAGTTACATTCATTTTTACGCAACTCGATGCGTGTGCCATCTCTTAGATCAAAAGTTTGAATGCGCGTAATTGTGTCCTGAACTTCTGCCCCATAAGCACCGATATTTTGAACAGGGGCTGCACCAACTTTTCCTGGAATAAGTGCCAGGTTTTCTAATCCCCACCATCCATTATTCACACTATAAGTAACTAAATCGTGCCAATTACAGCCAGACCCAACAGACAGCCAGACTGAGAGCTCATCTTCTTTAACTATTTTAATTTCATCATAGTTACAAGACAAAACAACAGCGTCTAAATCTTTTGTAAGCAGTAAGTTGCTACCACCACCAATAATTTGCCAAGGCAAAGCGGCTAAAATTGGGTCGTGACGCATGACAGGAATCGCACTAGCATGTTTAATTTCAACAAAGAATCGTGCGATACAGTCAATATTAAATGTATTGTGTTGACGTAAGTTGTAGTTTGCGTGGATATACATTAGCTGTTTCCCAATGCGTGTACCATCATAATGACACCAAACATAGGATGATCAAAATATTGAAGCTCATCTAACTGAATTTTTCTACTTTCTTGCAAGCGAAAGCGCCAACTATTCCCAAGATCGCTTGGCGTGAGATTTTGTTTTTTTGCTAAATCGGCTTTAATCCCCTCTGGGATTTTACGCTCACATTGAATTTCTAAGTTTACATGTTCAAATTTTTGTTTATACAACTTTATTTTTGCTTGTAAAGGCAAACCATTCGCTGATATGCCATCAGGAAGTAGGGTGTTTTTTGCACTTTCTCTTGTCTCTGTAGGTTGTGTCCACGCGGTATGTGCCAGAATACGGAATTCGCCGCTACTGGTTAATCGTCTTGCTGTTTCATTTAAGCGTAGCTGTGCATTACTTAATTGCGTATGACTGCTGCTATTATTGCCTAGCTTTATATCGTTTTCATTGGTGTCTAACAATTCAGGAAGTAGTGGCCAGTTTTCTTCAAGCCAACTTGCGGTATTTGTTGGTTCAAAGATAATGATTTCGACTGAATAGGCCGCACTCGCAGGCAAACTGTAACCTAGTGCACAATATAGAATTAAAAGAAAAGAGAATGATTTTAACTGTGTCACTTAACTTATCCTTTTGATGACAACTGATTGAGTAGTTGTTCTGTGGCTTTTATTCGTTGCTCTACAAGCACAATATCACCCAGCCATTTTAACCTGTTTGGCCCATCAAGTTTATAAGTTTTGGGCTGTTGCTGAATAAGATTGATTAATTTTAATGGTTCGACCTTGGTTTTGTCGCCAAAAGTAATCCGAATTTGTTGTGCCGTCGCCTCTACTTTTTGGATACCTAGCTCGGTTGCATCATGCTTTAATGACATAACGGCAAAAAGATTTTTAGTCGCTTGCGGTAGTAAACCAAAACGGTTAACCATTTCAACCTGTAGTTGATGAAGCTCATCGTTGTTTTGTGCTGCATTGATGCGTTTATAGAGCACAAGACGGGTTTGAATATCGGGTAAGTAGTCTTCAGGGATCAACGTGGGGATTTGCAGGTCGATGTCGCATTGTGCGTTTGTGTCATCTAGTGAAGGAATTTCACCACGACGATAGGCACGAACAGCGCGGTCCAAAAGTTGTGTATAGAGTTCAAAACCAATTTCGTGCATTTGTCCGCTTTGCTCGTGCCCTAATAACTCTCCAGCGCCACGTATTTCTAAATCTTGGCTTGCTAAAGCAAAGCCAGAACCGAGTTGATCATGACGAGCAATGGCTTCTAGTCGTTTAATAGCATCACTACTGAGTGCTTCTTTAGGTGGCGTAAACAAATAAGCATAGGCTTTGTGGTGAGAGCGTCCGACTCGCCCTCGTAGTTGATGTAGTTGTGCGAGCCCAAATTTGTCTGCTCTGTGAATCAGAATGGTATTCGCGTTGGGAATATCAATACCTGTTTCAATGATCGTTGTGCAAACTAAAATATTAAAATGCTGATGATAGAAATCGCGCATGATACGCTCTAGATCACGTTCGTGCATTTGCCCATGTGCCATTGCAATACGGGCATTTGGTAATAACGCGCTTAGTTCATCGGTAAAGGCGGGCATTCGCTCTACATCATTAAATAATACGTAGACTTGACCGCCTCGCCGTAATTCTCGCATACAGGCTTCGCGAGCAAGTGCGGGATTCCAATCTTGTACAAAGGTTTGGATCGATTGGCGTTTTGCAGGAGGTGTGGCAATTATTGACATATCTCTTAGCTGTGAAAATGCCATAGAAAGCGTTCTAGGAATGGGCGTGGCAGTCATTGCTAAAATGTCAACCTGTGTTCTTAGCCCTTTTAGGAACTCTTTTTGTTTGACACCAAATCGATGCTCTTCGTCAATGATGATTAGGCCTAATGCTTTATAGCGCACATCACCTTGTAATAGTTTGTGTGTGCCGATAACAATATCGACATGCCCATCAGCAATTTGTTGCATAACTCGCCCTTGCTCACCCGCTGTACTAAAACGAGAGAGCGCTTCAATTTTTACTGGCCAGTCAGCAAAACGATCTCTAAAGTTTTGCAAGTGTTGATTTGCTAATAAAGTTGTAGGAACAAGCACTACAACTTGTTTGCCATTGTGTACTGCCATAAATGCTGCGCGCATAGCGACTTCTGTTTTGCCAAAACCAACATCACCACAAACAAGCCGATCCATTGGGCGCGATGCGCGCATATCATTCAGTACAGCATCAATTGCCGCTTGTTGGTCGGGCGTCGTTTCGAAATCAAATCCTGCGGCAAATCGTAAATAGTCTGCACCAGGATCGGTAAAAGCATAGCCCTGACGTGCCTCACGTTCAGCGTACAGGTCAAGTAACTCTGCCGCAACGTCTCTAACTTTTTCAATCGCTTGTTTGCGTGCCTTTTGCCAGCGGTCATTTCCAAGTTTATGTAATGGCGCATGTTCTGGGTCGCTCCCTGCATAGCGGCTAATTAAATGCAGGTTAGTGATAGGAATGTAAAGCTTGTCATCTCCAGCATAGGTTAATGCAACGAATTCCATCATGATATTGTTCATGTTCAATGTTTCTAAGCCAGCGAATCGCCCGACACCATGTTCTAAGTGAACAACGGGTGAACCAATGGTGAGTTCGGCAATAGATTGAATGCCGTTAACAAAGTCTTGGTGTGGATTTTTATTTCTGCGTCGCTGTTGTCTTACTTGTATGCCAAATAAACTTTGCTCGCAAATAACTGCGGTTTGATCTATCCAAAAGCTTTGTGATACTGGTGCTACGCATAAATGTAGGCCAGTACTATTTGATGTTAAAAAATCTTGCCAGCTGTCTGCGCGCGTTACTGGAATAGCTGATTTTTGTAATAGCTCTAATAGCACTTCTCGTCTTCCAAGAGACTCTGCTATGAGTAATGTTTTTTGTTGTTTTGGTGTGTTTTCTAGCCAGTTCGCTAAACGCCAAAATGCATCTTGTCTACTGGCATCAATAGACAAATCTGGCAACGCATTGACGTGCCAATAGGTTTCACCTTTTGCTTCTGTACCTGAAGATAGTTTGATGCGTTCAAATTGCTTAAATGCCGAAAATAAGACTTGTGGTTGAATAAATAGTCTTTCTGGTGGCAAGATAGGATGCTGGGAATCAAGCTTGCCAATTTGCCAACGCTCATCAATATCGTGCCAAAAATTTTCTGCTGCTTTTTGTACATCATCTACTAAAACAATGCAGGTTTCTGGTAGTAAATAATCACTAATAAGACTGAGCTTTGGAAAAAACAAAGGTAAATAATATTCTAATCCTGCGCTTTGCTGACCTTGCGATACCGCTTGATAAAGCCAATTAGTTCTTGTGTTGTTATCACTAAAAGCTTCGCGCCAAGCTTGCCTAAAATGACTAATGCCTTCTTGGTCAAGTGGATATTCTTTTGCGGGCAATAAGGTAATTGATTTGGTTTGCTCTGTGCTTAATTGTGTTGCTGCATCAAAGAATCGAATCGAGTCAATTTCATCGTCGAGCCAATCAATGCGAAGCGGTGCATCTGCACCCATCGGAAATACGTCGAGTAATGCTCCTCGTAGTGCATATTCTCCATGTTCCATCACTTGATTAACACGTTGATACCCTGAAGTTTCTAGGCGCGACAAAAAGGATGCTCTGTCTACTTTTTGCCCTACTTGCAATACAAAGCTTCTTGTTAAGAGATAGCTTGCTGGTATTAACGCATGCATGAGCGTTGAAACTTGAGCAATTAAATATTTTGGCGGTTGATTGGCCTGTGCATATAAAGCATGGAGTCTTTCAGAGACGATGTCTTGATGTGGAGAAAATCGGTCGTATGGTAGCGTTTCCCAGTCTGGGAAAATGAGTGCTTTTTCTTGCGAAAAAAAAGTAATTTCTGCTGCAAGTTGCTGTGCTTGTTGTGCTGTTTCTGTAACAATTAAAAAATGCTTTTGTTTATTTGTTTGTAGTAATGTACTTGCTAAGCCCAAGCTTGCGCCAGATAAACCAGACCAATAAAGTGTTTGTTGTAAACCAGTTTTTGGGGAGGGCAAAGGAAACATGTCGTGATAACGTCCTAACAATAAGCAATAGTGGTTATTATAATCATTAAATTTTATGGCAACATAAAAAAATTAATATACGTATAAATGCCTTGTAATATACTTAGTTAAGTTATCTCTGCTAGAATTCATTCGTAATTTTAAAAAACGAAATGAAGAAGGATATCACCATGGCAACAATCGTAGTCGTCGGAGCAGGTATTGGCGGTATGCCAATGGCTTATGACATTAAGAAGCATTTGGGTAATCAGCATACCGTTAAGGTTGTTTCTGCGCTAGATTACTTTCAGTTTACGCCTTCTAACCCGTGGGTTGGTGTAGGTTGGCGTACTGCGGACGATATTACTTTTAAAATTGAAGGCCCATTGGCACGTAAAGGCATTGAGTTCATTCATGGTACTGTTTCAGAAATTAAACCAGCTGAAAACAAATTACTTTTAGCTGATGGTAGCCAAGTTGATTATGACTATGTCATTCTTGCAACAGGTCCTTACTTAGCATTTGAAGAAGTTCCTGGTTTTGGTCCTATTAGTCATGGCGGTGGTACAGTGTCTGTTTGTAGTACCGAGCATGCAGAAGAAGCTTATACCGAATGGGAAAAATTATGCGCTAATCCAGCACCAATTGTTGTCGGTGCTGTTCAAGGTGCATCATGCTTTGGTCCAGCCTATGAGTATGCCATGATTATGGATACAGATTTACGTAAGCGCAAGATTCGTAAAGATGTCAAAATGACTTTCGTAACTTCAGAACCTTATATTGGTCACTTGGGCTTGGGTGGTGTTGGTGACTCTAAAGGTATGCTAGAAGGCATCATGCGTCAGCGACACATCAACTGGATTTGCAATGCAAAAGTAACCAAAATTGAAAACGGTACTATGTTTGTAGATGAACATGATACTAATGGTGCTGTAATTAAATCGCATGAATTGCCTTTTGGTTATTCTATGATGTTACCAGCCTTTAAAGGACCTAAGTTCTTACAAAAAGCAGACGAAGCACTCGTTAATCCACGTGGTATGGTTAAAGTAGACAAGTTTAACCGTAACATGACCTATAAAAATGTTTATGCTTTAGGTGTCGTGGTCGCGATTCCGCCAGTAGAAGCAACACCTGTTCCTGTTGGTACACCTAAAACTGGTTTAATGATCGAAGGTATGGTGACAGCAATTTGTCATAATATTGAAAATGATTTGGCAGGAAAAGAAGTGTGCGAACAAGCAACATGGAATACGATTTGTTTAGCTGACTTAGGTGATACTGGTGCTGCGTTTGTTGCTTTACCTCAAATTCCACCACGCAACTTAACTTGGGCGAAACAAGGTAAATGGGTGCATTTGGCTAAAATTGCCTTTGAGAAATATTTCATTCGTAACATGAAGAATGGTAACTCTGAGCCGATTTACCAAAAATACGTAATGAAAATGCTTGGTATCGTGCGCTTGAAATCAGAAGAGAAATAATTTTTAGCCCGATTACCGATACGAAACAAAGCCGCCGAAAGGCGGTTTTGTTTTATCGACATACCGCTTATCTTTAGTTCATGGTATGATTCCGACCTATTTTGAGTCCTGCTTGGTTTGCTAGTTTATGCTTGATCCTTTACTAACGATATTAGATTTAATGGGAACGATTGTTTTTGCCATTACTGGTCTTTTAGCTGCGAGTCGGCATCGGTTAGATTTGTTCGGTGCTATCGTATTAGCGATGGTAACCGCTGTAGGAGGCGGAACGCTGCGGGATTTGATTTTAAATGTTCCTGTTTTTTGGTTAACGCACACAGAATATATTTATATTATCGTTGCAACTACGCTGATGGTTGCTTTTTATCGACGCGCCCATGTTATTCCTGTACAAGTTCTTTTGTTGTTGGATGCTATTGGTCTGGCTGTTTTTAGCATTATTGGTGCGCAAAAGGCATTATCTTTAGGTTTTGCCGACGTTATTGCCGTAATGATGGGGATTATGACAGGGGTTGTAGGTGGCATGATTCGCGACGTTCTGGTTGGCGAAGTGCCGTTAATATTGCGCAAAGAAATTTATGCTACAGCATCCTTTCTAGGTGCTAGTGTTTATGTTGTTGCGGTATCGTTTTCTAGTATAGCCTGGTTGGCGATATTGCTTTCTATGACAGCAACATTAGTCGCTCGCTTAGGTGGTGTTTTTTTGGGCTGGCGCTTGCCAAAGTTTATTACGACATAAAAATTATAAAGGCTTGGTGTTGATGAATTTTCCTTTTGAACTGCGGATAGGACTACGTTATTTACGCGCGAAACGTCGTAATCACTTCATTTCTTTTATCTCGTTGATTTCATTTTTAGGCATTGCGCTAGGTATCTTAGCCTTGATTACGATTCTGTCGATCATGAATGGTTTTCATGAAGAAATCAAATCGCGCATGTTAAGTATGACGGCGCATATGACAGTAACAGGTCCAGGCGATAAATTAGAGAATTGGCAGCAACTGGGTACAGAAATTAAACATTCTCCTGCTGTTTTAGGTATGGCTCCTAATGTTAATCGACTGGCGCTTGTGGCCAATGGTAGTAACTCACAAGGGGCATCCATTAAAGGGATTTTGCCAGAATGGGAAAAGCAAGTATCTGACATTAAACAACACATTAAGTATGGCGAGTTGGACGGCTTGCGAGCAGGCGATTTTAATATTGTTCTGGGCAGTGAGTTGGCAGCTAAGCTGGGTGTTACGTTAGGAGATAAAGTAACCTTAATCACCCCAGAAGGTGCGAATACCGCTGTTGGTTTTATTCCTAAGATGAAGCGCTTTACCGTTGTCGCGATTTTTGAAGTGGGTATGCACGATTATGATGCGGCGATGGCCTATGTTCATCTGAGCGATGCGCAAATACTTTTTGGCTTAACAGAAAGTGAAATAAGTGGATTACAGTTAAAAGTTGTGGACATGTTTGATATTCCAAGTATGCGCGAAGCATTAAGTAATGTTATCAGCAGAACGGTATACGTTACGGATTGGACGCAGCAGCATGCTAACTTTTTTTCAGCATTGCAGCTAGAAAAGCGCATGATGTTTATTGGTTTGGCGCTTATTGTCATGGTCGCTGCGTTTAATATCATTTCAACTATGGTGATGGTTGTAACAGATAAACGTAGCGATATTGCGATATTGCGAACGATTGGTGCATCACCGATTTCTATTATGACCATGTTTATTGTTCAAGGCATGGCTATTGGTATTATTGGCATGTTGCTAGGTGTATTAGGTGGCGTGACCATCGCTACGCATATTGATACCATTGTGCCTTTTATTGAGCATGTATTCGGCTTTAAATTCTTTCCTGCGAATGTGTTTTATATTAATTTTGTTCCTTCACATTTGGAATGGTCAGACGTAGTGCAGGTTTCGCTCATGACTTTTGTGCTTACTTTATTGGCAACGCTTTATCCTGCTTGGCAAGCGGCCAAACTTCAACCAGCAGAGGCATTGCGTTATGAGTAAATTAGAAGTTGCGAACTTTGTATTGGAAGCGAAAGCATTATCTAAGTCTTATCGCGAGGGTGATTTAAGCGTTGATGTCTTAAAGTCTGTCAATGTACAAATTGCCCAAGGAGAGCGGTGCGCTATTGTAGGTGCTTCAGGATCAGGAAAGTCGACATTGTTACATTTGTTGGGTGGTTTAGATACGCCGACAAGTGGTGGAGTCAGTTTATTAGGAAAAGATTACTCATCATTAAGTGAATCGAAGCGTGGCAAGATGCGCAATCAGCATTTGGGTTTTGTCTATCAGTTTCATCATTTATTGCCAGAGTTTACGGTATTAGATAATGTGGCTATGCCGTTGTTTATTCGGCGAGTGCCAACAGAAGTAGCAAGAAAACACGCAAAAGAAATATTGGGCGAAGTTGGCTTAAATCATCGTTTATTGCATAAGCCAAGTGAACTTTCTGGTGGAGAGCGGCAAAGAACCGCAATCGCGCGCGCTATTATCACGCGACCAGATTGTTTGTTAGCTGATGAACCTACGGGGAATTTAGATTCTGCAACAGCAGAAAAGGTGTACGAATTATTACTCGATTTGCAACGTCAGACGGCGATGTCTCTTGTTATCGTAACCCATGATAGCGCCTTGGCACAAAGCATGTCTCGTATTTTACATATGCGTGATGGTGTTTTTGTTGATTAGTGCTTTTTGTATGCTATTGTTTCCCAGTTAAGCCCTGTTTGCGGTATTATATCCTTACTTTTAATTTCTCTGTCTGGAGTAGTCGCGCGTGATTTCTTTTCGTGGAAGCATGGTCGCCATCGTAACACCGATGACCTTAGATGGCGCTGTGGATTATACAGCTTTTGAACGTTTATTAGATTTCCACATTAACAATGAAACGGCTGCAATTTGTATCGCTGGCACGACAGGGGAATCGTCTACGTTGGATTATGATGAACACTGTAATTTAATTAAATATGGTGTTGATTATGTTAAAGGTAGAATTCCTATTATCGCGGGAACAGGTTCAAATAGTACAAGGGAAGCAATCGAATTAACACGATGCGCTAAACAATATGGTGCTGATGCGGCGTTATTGGTTACACCTTACTACAACAAACCAACGCAAGAAGGCTTGTATCTCCATTATAAATCGGTTGCTGAGTCTGTTGACTTGCCTATTATGCTTTACAACGTTCCTGGTCGCACTGCGGTCGATTTACTGCCTGAAACGGTTGCGCGTTTATCGCACATCCCCAACATTATTGGTATTAAAGATGCAACAGGTAATTTAGACCGTTTAACACAAATGAAAGGGATTTGTAGCCCATCGTTTGAGTTTTATACGGGTGATGACGCAACAGCAGTAGCGTTTATTCTGCTAGGTGGTCATGGTGGTATTTCTGTTACAGCTAATGTCGCTCCATTGGCGGTAAGTCGCGCTTATGAAGCAGCGTTGCGTGGTGATGCTAACAAAGCACGTGAAATTGATGCACCCCTACAAAGTTTGCATAAAGCGTTGTTTGTTGAAGCAAACCCCATTCCTGTTAAATGGGCTTTGGCGCGCATGAATATGATTGAAAACGGTATTCGCTTACCGCTTACGGTATTGTCGGCTGCTTACCATGATGTGGTAGAAGCAGCACTTGTTAAAGCCAATTTGTTGGCGTCTCGTTAACCCTACGGAGTGCTTAGTTGCATGATTTCGAAATCTATTTTAAGTGTTGCTATATTGTCGTTGCTAGGTCTTGCTGGGTGTAGTAATTTAGGTAAGTCTTTTGGTTCTGGCGATAGCGTGGTAAGCAATGATAATTATCGTGTAACGCAAGATGCGCTCATTTCTCCTTTAGAATTACCGCCTAACTTCAAAAACCCAAGCAGAAACATGGATGTTTCAAACCGCCAATTAATGGGACAGCTTAACGATAAATTGGTTAAAAACGATATTCCTACCTATCAAGTGGATGGCTTGTCGATACAAAGCAATTTATCTGAGCGTTGGTTACATGTTGATAAAGTCGATAGTAATGACTTGTGGGAACGTTTACAGCGCTTCGTTGTTGCTCAAGGTTTTAGTGTTGAAGAATCGCGTAAAGATGTAGGCATTATTCGTACAGCCTTTTTGTCGCGTAAAGAAATTGTACCAAAGTCGGAGATTAGCTTTCTCACGCGCGTGTTAAATTCTTGGCGCGAAGAGACGGCAAAAGGTGCACTAGATCGCCTTACTTTGAGAGTGGCTTCTGATGGTAAAGGCGGTGCTAACGTTTATTTGCGTCATTCGATGATGATTGAGGATAAAGATGGTGATATGGGCTACTGGCGTTCTCGTCCTTATCATCCAGAATTCGAAGCTGAAATGTTGTATCAGTCAATGGTGTTCTTAGGCGCTTCTATGAATAATGCCATTAATCAAGTGGCGGCAACGGAAAAACGTTTGGAATTGTCCCTTGATGGCGAGTTTGCTGGCTTGTCATTAAAAGCTGGTATGGAAGAAAGCTGGCAATTTATTTTGTCGTTAACAGACCGCGCTGGCTTTACGATTGTGAATACGGATAGAGCTAATGGGTTAATGTCAATTAAACTCCCGCCTTCAAAGTCGCAGTCTGAAAAAGGCTTCTTTGCTAAACTTTTCAGTAGTGATGCAAACGAAGTCACAGATGTTACGTTGAAATTTAAAGCTAACGATAAAGATAAAACAACGGATGTAACGGTTGCTGCTACTAATGAACAAGCGTTAACCGCTGATCAGCGTAAAAATGTGTTCCAGCGTATGGGTGTGATTGAATGAGTCTGTTGGTAAATCATATTTGGGGAACTGCGGCGTTATCTGAGTTTCGTGTAGCGCAGCTGCTTGAACGTATTAATAATAAAGGTATCGCGGTGCGCAAACTGTTTGCGCAGTATATTTATGTTTATGAAAGTACGCAGCAGTTAGACAATGATGCACTTGAAACGCTTAGCATATTACTAAATGAATCGAGCGCTGTTGGTGCTTCTGATCGTGTTAATTTCTTCATTACACCGCGTATTGGTACGATTTCTCCTTGGTCATCTAAGGCAACAGATATCGTAAGAAACTGTGGCTTGACTTCTATTTCACGTATTGAGCGAGCGGTTGCTTGGTGCATAGAGGGTGACAATCTTTCTTCTGATGTTATGCAACAGATTATTGCTTTAGTTCATGATCGAATGACAGAAAGCAGTGTTTTCCAGTTGACAGACTTGTCTACTTTATTTTCCCATCAAGCAGCAAAACCTTACACAACTGTACCAGTATTGGCGCAAGGTCGTGCAGCATTAGTCAATGCTAATCGGGAGATGGGGTTAGCACTTTCTGAAGACGAAATCGATTATTTGTTGAATGCATTTTCAACGCAATTGAAGCGCGATCCAGTCGACGCCGAATTGATGATGTTTGCGCAAGCGAATTCAGAGCATTGTCGCCACAAAATTTTTAACGCGCAATGGACGATTGATGGCGTTGATCAAGAGAAAAGTCTCTTTGGCATGATACGTAATACCTACGCTGCACAACCAGCACGTATGTTGTCGGCTTATAGTGATAATGCAGCCGTTATGCAAGGTCATGTTGGCGAACGTTTTTTTCCGGATCGTGATGGTGTTTATCGCGGGCATGAAGAACATGTTGCGGTATTAATGAAAGTGGAAACGCATAATCACCCAACCGCGATTGCCCCATTTGCTGGCGCGGCAACTGGTTCTGGTGGAGAAATTCGAGATGAAGGTGCGACGGGGCGAGGCTCTAAACCTAAAGCGGGCTTAACAGGTTTTACGGTTTCAAATTTGAATATTCCTGATGCAATTCAGCCATGGGAGTTACCTTACGGTAAGCCGAGCCGTATTGCTTCGGCTTTAGACATTATGATTGAAGGGCCGCTTGGGGCTGCGGCTTTTAACAATGAATTTGGTCGTCCCGGGCTCTGTGGGTATTTTCGCACTTATGAAAACCCTGTATTAACGCCTTCTGGAACCGAGCATCGTGGGTATCATAAACCTATTATGCTAGCTGGTGGATTGGGAAATATTCGTGAACAACATGTTCAAAAACAAGCCTTTCCTGCTGGAACAAAGCTGATTGTGCTTGGCGGTCCAGCAATGCTGATTGGCTTAGGTGGTGGCGCTGCTTCAAGTGTCGATGCTGGGAAATCGGCTGAAGATTTAGATTTTGCGTCTGTGCAACGCGGTAATCCAGAAATGGAGCGTCGAGCGCAAGAGGTGATTGACCGTTGTGTTTGGCTAGGGGAAGAAAATCCTATTTTGTTTATTCATGACGTAGGCGCTGGCGGTTTATCTAACGCGATGCCAGAGCTTGTTAATGATGCAGGAAAGGGGGCTAAACTTAATCTACGAGCGGTGCCAAACGATGAGCCAAGCATGTCGCCAATGGAAATCTGGTGCAATGAATCTCAAGAACGTTATGTATTGGCAGTCGCTGCAGAAAGACTAAGTGAGTTTGAAGCGATTTGTCAGCGTGAGCGCTGTCCATTTGCTGTATTGGGTGAAGCTGAAGATGTCACTCATTTAACGGTTGAAGATCCACAGTTTGCTAACAAGCCAGTCGATATGCCGCTGCCAATTTTGTTAGGAAAAGCGCCTAAGCTACATAAAAATGTTCAAGAAATTGATCGTGCTCAACCTGGTTTTGATACGGCTGCAATTGATGTAAATGATGCCATTAATCGTTTGCTAGCTTTACCGACGATTGCAGATAAAACTTTCTTAATTACGATTGCCGACAGAAGTATTACTGGGCTGGTTGCACGCGATCAAATGGTTGGGCCATGGCAAGTTCCGGTTGCGGATGTGGCTGTTACTGCTACCGACTACGTGCATTTCACCGGTGAAGCGATGGCATTGGGTGAACGATCGCCATTGGCGGTATTGAACCCAGCAGCATCCACCAGAATGTCTGTTGCAGAGGCGTTAACCAATTTATTAGCGGCAGATGTGCGTGATTTAAGTCATATTAAGTTGTCAGCTAATTGGATGGCGGCCGCTGGGCATGCAGGAGAAGACGCAGCGCTATATGCGGGTGTGAAAGCAGTTGGTATGGAGTTCTGTCCTGCGCTTGGCTTAACGATACCTGTTGGTAAAGACTCTTTATCCATGAAAACCGTTTGGCAAAACGAAGCGTTGGAAAAGAAAGCGGTTGTTTCGCCGTTATCTTTGATCGTGACCGCTTTTGCTACGGTAGAAGATATTCGTAAAACATGGACACCAGAATTACGTTCGGATTTGGGCGGAAAACTATGGTTGATTGATCTAGGTTTAGGTGCCAATCGCCTAGGTGGCTCTTGCTTGGCACAGGTTTATAATCAGGTTGGTGATGTTGCGCCAGATATTACGCCACAATTGATGCGTAACCTGTTTAATTGCTTAACTGAAGCGCGAGCAATGGGTGTTATTAGCGCTTACCATGATCGTAGTGATGGCGGTTTATTTACGACACTTGCAGAAATGGCTTTTGCTGGTCGTGTTGGTTTAGATATCGATATGACATCTTTTGCCGATGATATTATCGCAGGCTTATTTAGCGAAGAAATTGGTGTTGTTGTTCAGGTGACGGATGCACATGAAACAGATTTTGTGGGTTTGCTTGCCAAACATCAACTGACCGCTGCTGGCGTGAAGATTGCATCGTTTAATCAGACGCAATCACTTAAATTTAGCTTAAACGATCGGGTAGTTTTTGAACGGACATTGGCAGATTGTCATAAGCGCTGGTCAGAAACCGCTTATCGAATTCAATCACTGCGAGATAATGCCCAGTGTGCCACGCAAGCTTATGCGTTGATTCAAACACAATCGCCATTAAGTCGATTAGATGCTAAATTGTCATTTGATCCAGCAGAAAATATTGCTGCGCCTTACATTAACAAAGGCGTTCGACCGAAAGTAGCAATTTTGCGCGAACAAGGTGTTAATGGTCAGCAAGAGATGGCTGCTGCCTTTACCCAAGCTGGTTTTGATGCCGTTGATGTGCATATGAGCGACATCTTATCGGGTCGTTTATCGCTTGAAGCAATGAAAGGATTGGTTGCTTGTGGTGGTTTTTCATATGGTGATGTGATGGGGGCTGGTCGTGGTTGGGCTGCAAATATTCAACTACATCACCGTGCTTCAGATGCATTTGCGCATTTCTTTCATCGAGAAGACACCTTTACGCTTGGTGTGTGTAATGGTTGTCAAATGTTATCGAGTTTGTATGATTTAATTCCTGGTGCGACCCATTGGCCAAGGTTTATGCGTAACCAATCTGAACAGTTTGAAGCGCGTCTTGCCATGGTTAAGGTGGAGAAGAGCGCGTCAGTATTGTTGCAAGGCATGGAAGGATCAATGATGCCTATTGCGGTTGCGCATGGAGAGGGGCGTGTTGTTTGGCGGGAGGAAACGCATGCTTTACAGGCAAGTGTTGCGCTGCGTTATGTTGACACGCTAGGGCAAGCAACAGAAACTTATCCCTTAAATCCTAATGGCTCATTGGGCGGCTTAACTGGCTTTACCAGTGTTGATGGACGTGCGACAATTATGATGCCGCATCCTGAGCGTGTTTTCAGAAGAGATCAATATTCTTGGCATCCCGATGATTGGCCTGAAGAAGGACCATGGATGCGTTTGTTCCGTAATGCAAGAGCGTGGGTTAAATAAAAAGATAATAAGTAATCTTAATGCACACCCAAGTGTTTTTAATTTGCACATTGGGGTGCTAAAGTCTATCATCAAAAATTAAGATATTTTTTCGACAACTTGAGGAGACTCTTCGATATGGCAATGAATCGCCGCGAATTTATGCACGTTATGGCAATGGCAGCTGCAGCAGGTATGTTGCCAAATATGGCGCGTGCAGAGAAAAAAGCAGACTTATACCACATGCCTAAATTTGGTTCTGTGCGCATCATGCATATGACCGATTGTCACGCTCAATTAAAGCCGATCTATTTCCGTGAGCCTAACGTTAACTTAGGTATGGGGCCTGCTTTCGGTAAGTTGCCTCACGTTGTTGGTGATAAGCTATTAAAAGAATTAAAAATTAAGCCAGGATCAATTGAAGCGCATGCATTCACTTATTTAAACTTTACCGATGCGGCACGCAAGTTTGGGAAAGTTGGTGGGTTTGCACACATTAAAACGCTATTAGAAAGCTTGCGTGAGCAAGCAGGCGGTCGCCAAAACACATTGACGATTGATGGCGGTGATACATGGCATGGTTCGGCTACCGCATTATGGACACGGGGTCAGGACATGGTAGAAGCGTCTAACCTATTAGGTGTAGATGTCATGACTGGTCACTGGGAATTTACTTATACACAAGAAGAAGTTTTCCGTAACGTGTCTAAGTTCAAAGGTGATTTTGTTGCTCAAAACTGTTTGATCAAAGAAGATGCCTTGTTTGGTGATGACTATAAAGCATTGACTGCCAAGTATAACGGTGCTGGTCTATACAGTGAAGAAACACGCCATGCATTTAAACCTTATACAATTAAAGATGTTGGTGGTCACAAAGTTGCAGTAATCGGCCAAGCTTTCCCGCGTTTGTCTAATGCTAATCCTCGTGCCAATTTCCCAGATCTAACATTTGGCATTCAAGAAGAAGAAATGCAGGCAACTGTTGACTATATTCGTTCTAAAGAAAAACCAGCAGCCGTTATCGTTATTTCTCACAATGGTATGGACGTTGATATCAAAATGGCAAGCCGTGTTACTGGTATCGATGCCATTTTTGGCGGTCATACACATGATGGCGTGCCAGTACCAGTTAAAGTGAAAAACAAGTCAGGTACAACATTAGTGACTAATGCTGGGTCAAACGGTAAATTTATCGGTGTTATGGACTTTGATATCAAAGCAGGTAAAGTTGCTGGTGTTCAATACAAGTTGTTGCCTGTTTTTGCTAACTTGTTGACTGCTGATAAAGAAATGGATGACTACATCACCAATATGCGTAAAACGAAGTATGATGATAAAGTCATCGAAGGACGTCGTGCAGATAACGCATTTAACAAAGATCGTTTAGGTAAAACTTACGAGGCGTTGTTAAGTGAAGTATGTGGTGTTGCTGGTGAAACATTGTATCGTCGTGGTAACTTCATGGGGACTTGGGACCAAGTTATTGTGAATGCATTGCGTGAAGAGCATGATACACAAATCGCGATGTCTGCAGGGGTTCGTTGGGGGACTTCTATCCTAGCTGGTGATAACATTACGTTTGAAAACATTATGGATGAGACTTCCATGACTTATGGTGAATCTTACCGTACAGAAATGAAAGGTTCACAGTTGAAAGATGCGATGGAAGGTATTGCAGACAATCTGTTTGTTGCTGACCCATACTTGCAGTCTGGCGGCGATATGGCGCGTATCGGTGGTCTTGTCTATGAAATTGATCCAACACAGCCTTTAGGTAAGCGCATCAGCAATATTCAATTAGATGACGGTACAATGCTTGATCCAAATAAGAGCTATACGGTTGCTGGTTGGGCGCAGGTAGAAGAAGTTGGCGCTGGTCGTTTAATTCATGATGTGGTTGCGGATTATATTCGTAAGCATAAAGAAATTAAACTAGATAAAGTTAATCATCCTCGTTTACGTGGCGTTAAAAATAATCCTGGTGTTGAAGACTATGCAACACCGCTTCTGTAAGATTTAGTTATTTTACTTTTGATAAAAGCCCAACACATGTTGGGCTTTTTTTATGTCTACTTTCGCCTATAATAGCAGGACATTATCTATTTTAAGGAGACTGTTTTGGTTCGTACTCGCTTTGCACCTAGTCCAACAGGTTATTTACACATTGGGGGTGCGCGTACTGCACTTTTTTCGTGGTTGTATGCGCGCAAGCATGGTGGTACGTTTGTACTCCGTATTGAAGATACTGATTTAGAGCGATCAACGCCAGAATCGGTTGATGCAATTTTGCAAGGTATGGCGTGGTTGAATTTGGATTATGATGAAGGTCCGTTTTATCAAACTCAACGATTCGATCGTTATAATGAAATCATTCAACAATGGCTGGCTGAAGGTAAAGCCTACTATTGTTATGCCTCACAAGAAGAGTTAGATGCTTTGCGCGAAACGCAAATGGCGCGGAAAGAAAAGCCTCGTTATGATGGACGATACAGAGATTTTACGGGTACACCACCCGCAGGAATTAAACCAGTTGTTCGATTTAAAAACCCGACTGAGGGCGAGGTTGTTATTAATGACATGGTAAAAGGACGTGTTGTTGTACAAAATAGCGAGTTAGATGACTTAATTATTCAACGCTCTGATGGATCGCCAACTTATAATTTTACTGTGGTGGTTGATGACTGGGAAATGAAAATTACCCATGTGATTCGTGGTGATGATCATTTAAATAATACGCCGCGACAAATTAACATGCTAAAAGCATTGGGGGTCGAGCCACCTATTTATGCACATTTGCCTATGGTATTAGGAGAAGATGGGCAACGCTTATCGAAACGACATGGTGCGGTTAGCGTATTGCAGTATAAAGAAGCAGGTTATTTGCCAGATGGTTTGTTGAATTATCTAGCACGGCTTGGCTGGTCTCATGGTGACCAAGAAATTTTTAGCCGCGAAGAGTTGATCCAATATTTCGATTTAGGTCATATTAATGGTGCGCCAGGAAAATTTGATGCGGATAAATGTCTTTGGACGAACCAACAACATATGTTAATGCATAGTGGTTTAGCTTTGGCACCCCATGTTGCGCCTCACCTTGTTGCTGCGGGCATTGATCTTGAGCAAGGCCCCGAACTACCTGTGGTTTGTGAGTTATTAAAAGAGCGAGCAAAAACCTTAGCTGAGCTAGCAATGCAAGCACATTATTTTTATGGTGATCCTGTTGTGTTTGATAATGCTTTAGTTGAAAAATATTGGCAAACAGAAAGCGCTAAGGGTGTGTTATCGCATTTAAGCAACCAGTTGGCACTTTTGGATGATTGGTCTGTTGCAGGTATTCATGATGCAATGGCAACTGCCGCTAAAGATAATGGTGTTAAAATGGGGCAGGTTGGCATGCCGTTTCGTTTAGCGCTAACAGGTTCTGGCCAATCTCCTGCTATTGATGAAGTGGCTATGGTGTTAGGTAAGACGGTTGTTTTAAGACGCTTAGCACATGCAATTAGCTTGCTAGGCTAATTTACAGCGTTTTTAAGTTGATTAACCTTGACAGTAAGTGCTTTATGCCTTAAAATTGTAAAAATCTTAGGGGCTATAGCTCAATTGGTAGAGCGCTTGCATGGCATGCAAGAGGTCAGCGGTTCGATTCCGCTTAGCTCCACCAGAGCTTGCCTAAGATAAAGCAATGTAGATGAAGATTTACTTTGTTTGACCAAAAGGTCCCCATCGTCTAGAGGCCTAGGACATCGCCCTTTCACGGCGGTAACCGGGGTTCGAATCCCCGTGGGGACGCCAAGCGGGATTAGCTCAGTTGGTAGAGCATAACCTTGCCAAGGTTAGGGTCGAGAGTTCGAGTCTCTTATCCCGCTCCAATTTCTTTTTAAGAAATGACAATTTGTTTATAAAATAGTTCAAGGTCCCCATCGTCTAGAGGCCTAGGACATCGCCCTTTCACGGCGGTAACCGGGGTTCGAATCCCCGTGGGGACGCCAAGCGGGATTAGCTCAGTTGGTAGAGCATAACCTTGCCAAGGTTAGGGTCGAGAGTTCGAGTCTCTTATCCCGCTCCAATTTTTTACGATTATCGTAAATATCTTTTCTATTCTTTTTTAGAGTATCACTTATTAAGTTAGCCTGTTAAAATAGTCTTCTATTTTTTCGTGGGTTACCGACCGCTTATGCGTATTTTGCTGATTAAAACCTCTTCTTTAGGCGATATTATTCATACCTTTCCTGCAGTTTATGACGCTGTTGTTGCGCATCCATCGATACAAATTGATTGGCTGGTAGAAGAGGGGTTTACAGATTTACCCAAATTGCATCCTGCAGTAGGAAAGGTGATTGCATTGCCATGGCGGAGGTTGCGCGGTCAATTATGGAAGCCTTCAGCATGGCGAGCGTTGAAAGATTTTGTTCGTTCGTTACAAGAAACGCATTATGATTTGGTCATTGATGCGCAAGGTCTGTTAAAAAGCGCTGTTTGGACCTACTTTATTGATGCGCCTAGCTGGGGATTGGACAGTCAGAGTGCTCGTGAACCGATAGCAAGCCGTTTTTATACACATAAGGCTGCTGTTCCTTGGGGTCAGCATGCGATTACTCGTGTAAGACAATTATTTGCACAAGCGTTGAATTACCCGCTACCAGATATGCAGCAGGTGAATTATGGTTTAATACCAAAAATACGCGCGCTTCCTGAGCAAGATGCTTTGCCTTATTGGGTGTTTGCACACGCTACAACTTGGGAAAGTAAACATTGGCCAGAGCCTTACTGGCAAACCTTAATTCTTTTTGCTGCACAACATAAAAGACGTATTTATTTACCTTGGTCTTCTGATCAGGAGCGGATGCGCGCCGAGCGTTTTGCTCGATTAACACATCATGTTGTTGTTTTGCCAGAAATGACTTTGTCGTCGATTGCTCGCGTATTGACAGATGCTGAGCTCATTGTTGGTGTCGATACTGGATTAACGCATTTAGCGGCCGCCTTACATAAGCCAGTTATAGCGTTATATGGCGCAACTGAACCAGGATTGACTGGGGTGGTTGGTCAACGTGTGACTGTATTGCAAG
The DNA here is from genome assembly GCA_022759035.1 of Thiotrichales bacterium. Classification (GTDB taxonomy): domain Bacteria; phylum Pseudomonadota; class Gammaproteobacteria; order Thiomicrospirales; family Thiomicrospiraceae. The sequence goes on along the minus strand of JAEMQD010000122.1, from coordinate 17,482 downwards.
CTAAATATCCCTGCGCTCCTTGTTTAAGAGAGATGTGTATAGAGCTTGAAGGAGATAGCGATATTCCGCCCTGCTATGCAACAGATTTGCCAGCAGAGCGTGTGATTAAAGCAATTGAACAAACTTTGTCTTTAGCTAATTCGGTTAAGTAGTTTTTATGCCTTTTAATCAACTTAAAGAGCGTTTTGCTTTTCTTGGTGAGGTAGATAGTAGTTTAGGGGCAAGACAGCGTTATGCTACGGATGCTTCAATCTATGAACAGTTGCCAAGCTGTGTTGTTTTTCCGACTTGTCACAATGATTTAGTTGCACTAGTTCGTTTTGCCAATCAGTTTCAGCGCAAAATTACGTTAAGAGGTGGCGGTACTTCGCTTGCTGGACAGGCTATTGGCAATGACATTATTGCTGATATTAGTCGTCACATGAATCGTATTTTATCACTCGATTTAGCAAAACGACAGGTTCGTGTCGAAGCGGGTGTTGTGCTTGATGATTTAAACCGATTTTTAAAGCCGCATGGTTTGTGGTTGGCTATTGATACTTCGACGGCTAATCGATGTGTTATTGGTGGTGTTGTCGCCAATAATTCTTGTGGTGCTTATTCACTTGCCTATCAGACACCACGTCAGCAAGTTGTTGCTGTGACGGCTGTGCTATCAGATGCATCTAGCTGTGTTTTCGAGCCATTATCAACAGAGATGGTTCAAGAGAAAAAAACACAAACAAATTTAGAAGGCGATATTTATCGATGCATTGATGCAATGATTTTCGAGAATAAGCAAGCGATTTTAACTGCATTTCCTGATCCTAGCATTATTCGTCGTAATACTGGTTATGCGCTAGATGCATTGGCATTACAAAGTCATTGGCATAGTCGTGATTCTGAAGATACGCAAGCCAACTTGTCTCAATTAATTTGTGGCTCTGAAGGCACTTTGGTGTTGATGAGTGACGTTGTTTTTCAGTTACAACCACTACCATTATCTCGTGGTTTGTTAGTTGTGCATTTTAATGACGTTTTTTTAGCGTTAGATGCCACAGCGGTTTTGCTGAAGACAGCCCCCGTTGCAATTGAACTGATTGATGCGCCAACGATGGCAGGAACAAAGGGACACGCAGGATTTCAAAAGCATCGCTTTTGGATTGATGGTGAGCCTGAAGCTGTTTTAGTTATCGAATATTTTGCAGAAACAGAAGCACAGTTGGATGTGATGCTAAAAAAGGGAATCGCGTTAGCAAATGGATTAGCTGGTGTCTATGCGAGTGTTCCTGTAATGGGTGCGAATATGGCGTCAGTATGGGAAGTGCGCAAGGCTGGCTTAGGATTATTAATGGGGAAGGTGAGTGATAAAAAAGCCATTGCCGTGATTGAAGATACGGCTGTTCCTGTTGTTCACTTGAGTGCTTTTATGCGTGATATTCGCGCATTAATGGCATCCCTTTCTGTAAATTGTATTTATTATGGTCATGCATCGGTTGGATTAATTCATTTAAGACCCGAGCTTGATTTATCACAACCGTCGGATAAGGTGTTATTTACTAAGATTGCTGCTCAGGTTTCATTGTTAGTTAAGCAGTATAAAGGCGCTTTGTCGGGAGAGCATGGTGATGGTCGATTGCGTGCGCCTTTTTTAAACGAACAATTTGGCGACGCCGTTTATAAGCTTTTGGTTTCGGTTAAACAAGTTTTCGACCCTAACAATCGCTTTAACCCTGATCGCATTATTGGCAATCTTCCTATTGATTCAGATTGGCGCATTCCCGTGTCTAGTGCGACGCTGGTAACTGGTTTTGATTGGCAGCAAGATGGTGGTTTTGCGAAAAGTGTAGAAAAATGTAATGGTGCAGGGGCATGTCGTAAGTCAACAGGAGCAATGTGCCCGAGTTATCAAGTAACTCGCGATGATCGTTTTGCAACAAGAGGGCGCGCAAACTTATTACGGTTTGCTTTACAGTCACCAGAGCCAGTCACCACGATGTCAGAAACGGCATTGCAAGAAGCGCTTTCGCTTTGTTTAAGCTGCAAAGCGTGTAAAAGTGAGTGTCCAGCCAGCGTTGATATGAGTCGATTAAAATCTGAGGTGCTTTTTCAAACGCGTAAAAATAATCGATTAACATTTAAGGCGCGATTGTTAAGGCATTATGCCGCCATGTTGCCTTGGTTAAATCGTGCGAGATATCTTATTCCCTTATTAGACCGTGTACGTTGGTTGTTTTCGCCTTTTGGCTGGGATAGTCGACGCCATTTTCCCTTGCCTGATGGGAAAGATTTATTGAATTGGTGGGAAGATACGGGAAAAAATAACAATAATGCAACAGGGAAGTTGGTTGTTGTTTTGGTTGATGTATACAGTCGTTATTTACACACCGAGTCTGGAAAATCAACGATTGTTGTATTGCAGCAACTCGGATTTAACGTGCAGCCTATTTGGTTGACAGATTCACCAAGATTATTAATCAGTTCAGGCTTTTTAAATGAAGCACGTGTGGTGTTAAGCCAGCTTGTAAATGCGTTGGTTGCACAGGTCGATCAAGAAAAATTATGGGGCATTGTTGGCATTGAACCATCAGAATTGCTTGTACTTAGAGATGACGCACTAGCATTATTAGCACCACATGACCAAACAGCACTAGCAACTTACCAAAATCGCATTTGGTTGTTTGAAGAAGCCATGTTGGCTTTTGCTAAAACACATACCGATTATATTTGGAAAAAAGCGAACCAACCAGTAACGATTCATGTTCACTGCCATCAAAAATCGCTAGTTGGTACAGAACTAACAAAGCAAGCTTTTGCGTTGTTACAGGCACCTGTTACCATTATTGATGCGGGTTGCTGTGGCATGGCAGGCAGTTTTGGTTATGAACATACAGATATTTCATTAAAAATCGCGCAACAAGTGTTATTACCCAGTATTGCTGATTTGGCAGAAGATGTCTCTTTAGTGAGCTCGGGTACGAGTTGCCAACAGCAGGTGTTTGATTTTGCGCAACGCAAAGCAATTCATCCTGCTGTATTATTTGCGAATGTTATGACGCGTTAATAAGAAATTCTTCTTTTTTGCGACCAACTGCCTCATAACGCTTAATCCAGAGTGGTGCTAATCCACGCCCAGACCAAGTGTTGTGTTCGCAGCCAGGTGCTGTATCGCGATATTTTACAGGTAAGGGTTTTTTATTTATTTTGTTATCGTTTGTATTGCGTAAGCTTTTGCCATTTCCAAAGGTTTCAACTAATATTTTCATCAACGCAGCAGGCGATTTTTGATTGTTTTTGATCAAAATTTCATTAATATCTTGAATTAAGTTATTAACCCATTCTGTTTCTTTTGTAATTTGTGCTGCTTTTTTTTGATTTTCTAATGCATTTAATTCGGCTTGCATTGCTATTAATTTTTTTTGCAGTTTTTGCATTTTGGTATCAATCGAAGCCATTAAAGATTCCTCTTAATAAAGTGTTGAGTCTATATATTATTTTGATTAAAAGGCTTCTGTCAAATTTTATTAGTTTTTTATTAGTTTCATTAGTTTTAATAGAATGCGTTCTGTTGCGCCTCGTTGGCTAATAAAGTAGCTTTTTGCATTATTTCCAAGTGTTGTAGCTAACGCTGGATTTGTTTTTAGTTGATAAAGTTGTTGGAACAAGTGTGTTTCATTTTGCACAATGTAGAGCGCATTTGCTTGTATAAGACCAGACTCAATTTCTGAAAAATTATGGTTGTGCTGCCCTGCGAGCAATGGCTTGGCCAGTGCTGCAGGTTCTAGTAGATTGTGCCCACCCCAAGGAACCAAACTACCTCCAACAAAACAAGCTTGTGCAATCGCATAAGCTTGCATAAGTACACCTAACGCATCTACGAGTAACACTTGTGTCGTGTTATTAAGTTGATTGCCGCTTGGATACCATGTAGACCAGCGTTCAAAAGCAATATGACTATTGGTTAGTACTTGTGCTAGTGTTTCAAAATAATTGGGGTGGCGTGGTACAAGGATAAGTAATGCCTGTGGGTCGTGATCTAGCAATAATTTATTTGCTGCCAGAAGCGGTACTTCTTCTTTTGGATGTGTGCTTCCCGCAACCCAAATCCAACGATTGCCAATACGATCTTTTATCTGTTGCGCTTTGGCAATTAGTTGTTCGTCTAAGTTAAAATCGTATTTAATATTACCAAGTAAATAACAGTGTTCTTTTTTAATACCCAATGAAATTAATGCATCTGCATCTTGTTGCGTTTGTGCAGCGACAAATTGAACTGGTGATAGCAATTGTTTTAAAAGTGGTTGTCCGTATTTAGGGTAGTTCTTTTTTGAAGATTGAGACAGGCGTGCTTGAATGATCGCTGTTGGAATGTTCAACTGATGTGCGGTAAAGAGCAAGTTTGGCCAAAACTCAGTTTCCATCAATATGAGTAATTTGGGTTGGACTGCATGAAATAGTCTATTTCTTAACCACGCATAATCTAAAGGGAGATAAGAGATGACAAAGTTATCGATATGTTGTTTGCGCGCGAATTCAATTGCGCTACGGTTTCCACCAGTAAAAAAGATGCTTTGCTCAGGTAATGCTTGTTTGATTGTGTTAATGAGAATAAGCGCAGCTTGTGTTTCCCCCAATGAGACAGCATGAATCCAAATAGGTTGTGTTTCAAACTGCGGCAATTCAATTGTCCACAGTGATTTCCAGCATGCACGTGGTTTGGATTGATTTTTACAGCGTTTATAACTATAAAATAGCCAGAGTGGCCACATTAGCCACATTAACAAGTTGTATAGCCAATGCGTCATTTAATATCGTAAATTTCAATTACGCCGATAATCTTTTCTTGTTCCTGAACTAAAAGCGCGGTAATTTTATATTGTGCCATCATAGCTTCGGCTTCACCAAGTCGCGCATCTGGACCAATCGATTTAGGATTCGTGGTCATCAGGTTTTGCGCAGTAGTGTGCATGAAGTCTTCAGCTTTAGCAATCATCGCACGGCGTAAGTCGCCATCAGAAATTACGCCGAGTGTTTTGTTGTTTTCTTGAACGAGGCACAAGCCAATACGTCCATGGCTAATTGCACTAACAATATCTGTGACACCTGCGTTAGGTGTGACGCTAGGTAGTGGCGGTTTTTTCATGACATGACGTACTCTGCTCAGGAGTTTTTTGCCTAAGTTTCCACCAGGATGAAAACGTGCGAATTCTTCTGGCTTGAATGCTCTAGCCTTCATTAAACATACTGCAAGCGCATCACCCATCACTAAAGTCGCTGTAGTAGAAGACGTGGGAGCAAGTTGTAGTGGACAGGCTTCCTGTGGTACGGCGATATTGAGATGAAAGTTAGCATGAGTTGCTAAGGTACTTGTTGGTTTACCGGTCATGGCAATTAAACAATTGCCATTATCCTTAAGAAAAGGAATCAGTTTTATAACTTCGTCTGTTTCTCCAGAGTTGGAAATTGCTAAAAAAACATCTTCTGGTTTTACCATCCCCAAGTCACCATGATATGCCTCACCAGGATGCATAAAAAAGCTTGGGGTGCCAGTAGAGGCCATGGTTGCCGCAATTTTCTTTCCAATAATGCCAGATTTTCCCATACCGCAAATAATTAAGCGGCCTTTTGTATCCAAAATGGCGTTGACAGCATGGCTAAAGTTTTCATCTAGCTGATTAGCAAGATGCGCAATTGCTGCCGCTTCTATTTGGATGACCGTCTTTGCTTCTGCAATATGTGTCGACATGTGAACAATTACCTTTTTAATATGTTAGTAACGATAGCCTAGTTCAATCATATGGAAATCTGTCGAGGGATTTGGGGTTTCAATGTTGCCATTAGAAACGTGTAAGTATTTATAGCCAAGACGTACTTGATGATTTTCCCAACCCAAACCCAATTGATCGCCAAATTGAAATTGTGTCGATTTTGTGTAATCTTTGATTCGGGTATTGCTGAGATAATGCGCGCCAACACCTACTTCGGCATACCAAGGAGACGCTTCATCACGCTTTAATTTAAATATAGGTGTAATACCTAGATCGGTTAGAGAACGATCGGGGTATTTACTATCTGCCTGCCATTGACCGATACTTGTTTCAAGACCACCAATCAGGGCAAAATCTTTTGTTTTCCACAAAGGAAGCTTTGCCTCCAGTCGGTAAGCAAGACGAGCAGTATCAATATCTGTATCTTTCCCAGCCATTAAACTTACTTGATGTTTACCAATACCTGACTGTGCTGTATTCGCTAATCCATTACCATAAATGCTTGCACCAAAACCAGCGCCAAGGGTGGCAGCAACAACACCATAAACAGCCAATCCGGCATCAGCGTGCGCGCTATTGATACTTACCAGCCCAAAAAAACTGGCAATAAAAAATGATTTAAGTCTAGCGATCATACTCAAACTTCCATAAAACATTGGTAAAATAGCATTTTAACGGATTATCAGGGATATCTAAAGTGCTGAATTTTAATCGCGCACGTGTATTGGTTGTTGGTGATGTTATGCTTGACCAGTATTGGTCGGGGGATACAGGACGTATTTCACCAGAAGCACCAGTACCTGTTGTACGTGTCCAGCAAACGCAAGGGCGTGCTGGCGGCGCTGCTAATGTGGCCATGAATGCGATTGCACTTGGTGCGCAACGCGTTGGTATGATTGGGCTCATTGGTCAAGATGAAGCAGGCGATACGTTAGATCAGTTATTAACTTCAGCCGGTGTGATGACGCACTGGGTACGCGATGCTCAAGTACCAACGGTTAGAAAATTAAGAATTGTTAGTAGACAACAACAACTTATTCGTTTGGATTTTGAAGAAGCGCCTAATGCGCATTTAGCTGAGCGTGTTGTGATGCGTGTTGCAGAACATTTAGCAGATTATGATGTGTTAGTTATCTCAGATTATGCCAAAGGATCGTTACTACACGTCGCCGATATCATCGCATTAGCTCGAAAAATGAATAAGGTTGTTTTTGTTGACCCTAAAGGACAAGACTTTAGCCGCTATGCTGGTGCGACACTCATTAAACCAAATTTATCTGAATTTAACGCGATTGTTGGCAAGGCACGTACCGACGATGCCATTGCGCAGTCCGGCGCTAGATTAATGGCAGAATTAGGTTTGTCTGCTTTGTTGGTTACGCGTAGTGAAGCGGGTATGACGCTATTGCAAACAGATGCTGCTCCCTTGCATATTCCAACAAAAGCACAAGAGGTTTTTGATGTAACTGGTGCGGGTGATACGGCAATGGCTACTCTGGCGGTGGCCTATGCATCGGGCTTGAGTTTGCCTAGTGCGGTGCGCTTAGCCAATGAGGCGTCGGGAATTGTTGTGCGTAAGCTAGGTACTTCGACCGTTGCTTTGGCAGAATTGGAAGAGGCGATGCATCCTGTCGTTGTTGGTGGTAGTGTCGCTAATTCATGGGACACGCTAACAAGTTGGGTTCGTAAAGCACAGCAATCTGGTGAGCGTGTTGTGATGACAAATGGTTGTTTTGATATATTGCACCCAGGTCATGTGCGTTATTTACGAGAAGCAAAGGCTTTGGGTGATCGCTTGATTGTTGCTGTTAATTCAGATGCTTCTGTAAAGGCATTAAAAGGTGAAACACGGCCGATTAACACGCTTTCTTTGCGTATGGAAATGCTCGCTGCATTAGAAAGTGTAGATTGGGTTGTTGATTTTAGTGAAGAGACACCAGAGGCGCTTATTTGCCAAGTTAAGCCAGATATTTTGGTAAAAGGCGGTGATTATCTTCCAGAACAAATTGCTGGTGCAGATTGTGTTTGGGCGCATGGCGGTGAAGTACGCGTATTGAACTTTTGGGAAGGCCATTCAACAACGAGTATTATTGAAAGATTACAAACTTAATGTTAGTTGTTTTGTCACCGCATAACCAAGCGGATAAGTTTAGGCTTGTCCTTTTAAATAATAAATGAGCCTACCCACTTGCTCATGCCATGCTTGCGTAAACATAGCAAGGCCGCTGGCTTGTGGAAACCAGTCGAGTAGTGTCGCATCTTCTTGATCAACTACGCGTATATCTGTACTAGCAGGTATAAGTGTCATTGTCGGCATGTTTTTCTTCATCGTGGCAAGGGCGCGAGGCATGTGCATTGCAGAGGTAACAACCAGTACTTTTTGTGCATTGCGTGCTGTTAATAATGGCAAACTGTTTACTGCATTTTCATAGGTAGTCAAACTGTTGTCTTCTTCAATAATCGCCTCTTTAGGTACGCCTAAGTCAATGAGTATGCTTTTCATGGCAGCAGCTTCGCTTTGTTTGGTGCCTTGCCAGGTAATTGTGCCACCGCTGGCAATAATATAGGGTGCTTTCCCTGCGTGGTAGAGTCGAGCTGCATAGTAAACTCGGTCTGCTGCGTCATTTAAATCAATAGATAGACGTGCGGGTGGGGCAATGCCGCTTGTACCACCACCTAGTAGTAAAATTGCGTCGCTGACAGGTATTTCAGTGATAGCTTTTTCTGGGTAGACTTTTTCCAGTTGATAACTAAGTATTTTTCCAGTTATGGGCATCGAAATTGCCCATAAGCTTAAAATAGAAAGTGCGAGCATCCATTTTGCTTGTTTAATGTTGTTGCGAAAAAGGGCAATGCATGCAACAACTAAGCATAAACCAACCCATGAGAGTGGATAAATGGCTAGACTGGCGAGTTTGAGTAGGTAAATATTCATGTTGGATTTTCCCAAGTGAGTAGCCAAGCATCAATTGCGTGATCAATGGGGGTAAAGTCTTCAATAGGGCTAAGTGGAAAAATACGGCGATGGACACGATCTGCGATGCGAGGCAATTGCCACAGCTTAATCCCTTGGTTTTGCTGTCTGCCTAATTCTTGGTTGATGGTTGGGATCCAGGCAGACCACAAACTTGTTGCAGCGCCTAGTTGATTTGTAAACGGTAAAGCTTGTGGTTGTGCTAACCAAACAATTGCCTGTCGTGTTAATGCGGGATATAAAGCTTTAATTAAGGTTAACGGTAAGGTAACGTTACGTATCATGCCTTGTTGCCAATGCGTTAAGCTTTCTTGTAATAGTGGTGTCGGGTTGTCTAACCAAGCACCAGCCCATACTAGTCCACATAATGTTGGTGTCGCTTGCGCGAGTTGGTTACATTGTTGTTCAAAGTCATGCCCAAGTGGCGTGATGACAGCGAGCGCAGGTAATGCATAACCGGAAGCGACTAATGCGTCAGAAAGTTTTTCAAGTTCTATGACATCTTCATCAATCAAAACTAAAGGATAGCCAAGCGCAGAAAGGCGCCATGCTAATCCTGTACCAAGGTCGCTGCAAGCACCAGCAATAGCATAATGCGCAGTCATACAGAAAAGCCTAAAAAACGTGCTAACTGGTAGGGGGAGTCAACAACAACATCAGCTCCCCAAGTGTATGGATCTTCTTGTTCGGATAAATAACCAAAAGTAACAGCCACCGCTTTCATTTGTGCAGCTTTGGCGGCAACAACATCCCGATAGTGATCGCCAATATATAGACATTGGTGTGAAGCTACGCCGCATTGGTTAGCTGCTAAGTGCAGTGGTTCTGGGTGTGGCTTGGCGACAGATAAGGTGTCACCGCCAATAATGCTATGCGGTAAATAGTCTAAAGAAAGTGCGTTAATTATTTGTTTTGTTAGCAATTCCGGTTTGTTAGAAACAACGCCCCAGGGTATGTTGTGCTGTTTAAGTTGAGATAAAATTAGGGCCATTCCTGGATACAATCGCGTATGCCAACTGATGTGCTCTTTGTAATAGTCAATCATTCGGTTGCGTAAGCTTAATTTGATGCCTTCATGTTGGATATCTGGAAAAGCCATTTCTATAATCGCTAATGCACCATTGGATACTTGGTTTCGTACTTGTGTTAATGTCCGTGCTGGAAGATTTTCTTCTTCTAATAGGCGGTTCAATGCCAAGGTAAAATCGAGGGCAGTATCGCAAAGCGTACCATCTAAATCAAATAAAACGGCTTGATAATTCATTTGGTTTTTTGTTCTTAATCTTGTTTTTGAAAAGCCATTAAGTAATTCACGTCAGCTGGCATCTTTAGTTGCGTTTGTCGTGTTACAGGATGGTAGTGCAGACCAGTTAATGCTTTAGGTGACAAGCCTGTTTTTTCACACCAGTCTACGAGTTGATGTGGTGCGATAAACTTTTTAGCATCATGGGTTCCGCGAGGAATAAGTGATAACGCATACTCTGCAAGCCATATCGTAAATACTTGTGCTTTAACTGTGTTGTTGATGGTAGATAAATATAACCAACCTTTATTTTTAAGGCATTGACTGGCTGCGCTAACAATAGATTGTGGTGCTGGAACATGCTCTAGCATTTCCATACAAACGACAAGATCAAAATGATTGCGATGTTTTTCGGCGAAACTTTCGGCGCTAATGCATTGATAATCTATAGAAAGCTGCTGCGTTTCTGCATGTGCTTTAGCAACATTAATAAGTGCTTCAGCAAGGTCAATTGCAGTGACTTTAGCACCAGCTTTAGCAAGTGCTTCACTTAAAATACCCGCACCACAACCAATATCAAGCACATGCATTCCTGCTAATGGGCTATGTTGTTGAATGAAGCGCATTCTTGCTGGATTGATATCGTGTAAGGTTTTTAGTGGACCATTTTTATCCCACCAGTGTTGGGCTTGTCCAGCAAAGTGACTAAGTTCTTGGTCGTCTTGGTTAAGCATCTTGCTCTGCATCTTGGGTTATTGACTGAATTGGCGTTATAATAGCTTAATTGTACCTATTTTGGATAAGTAAATTCCATGTCAGAAATCGCCAAAGAGATTATTTCCGTTTCCTTAGAAGGGGAGATGAAACAGTCTTACCTAGACTATGCAATGAGTGTTATCGTTGGTCGTGCCTTACCAGATGTTCGTGACGGTTTAAAGCCAGTACATCGCCGAGTGCTTTACGCAATGTCGGAGTTAGGCAATGATTGGAATAAAGCCTATAAAAAATCGGCGCGCGTGGTTGGTGACGTAATTGGTAAATATCACCCACATGGTGATACAGCTGTATACGATACGATTGTTCGTATGGCACAAACCTTTTCAATGCGTTATGTACTTGTTGATGGTCAAGGTAACTTTGGTTCAGTCGATGGCGATTCGCCAGCAGCAATGCGTTATACCGAGGTGCGTATGGCACGTTTGGCGCACGAGTTGTTGGCCGATCTTGAAAAAGAAACAGTAGACTTTGCGCCTAATTATGATGGTTCAGAACACGAGCCTGTTGTTTTTCCATCACGTATTCCCAATCTGTTAATCAACGGGCAAACAGGGATTGCGGTTGGTATGGCGACCAATATCCCGCCGCATAATTTAACAGAAGTCGTTAACGCTACTATCGCCTTGCTAGATCGCCCATCGTTAACAGTAGAAGACTTAATGCAACACGTACCAGCGCCGGACTTTCCCACTGCAGGTATTATCTACGGTGTTGGTGGTTTGCGCGATGCTTATGAAACAGGTCGTGGTCGTGTAGTAATGCGTGCACGTGCACATTTCGAAGAAAAAAATAATAAAAACCAAATTGTGGTAACAGAGTTGCCTTATCAGGTAAATAAAGCCAAACTCATTGAACGCATTGCTGAAATGGTTAAAGAAAAGCAAATTGATGGCATTACTGGTTTGCGTGATGAGTCGGACAAAGATGGTATGCGCATGGTTGTTGAAGTGCGTCGAGGTGAATCGTTAGAAGTATTACTGAACCAGTTATACAAAACGACCGCCATGCAAACTGCTTTTAACTTCAACATGGTGGCGATTGTGGATGGCCAGCCACGGTTGCTCAATTTAAAACAAATTTTAGAATATTTTATTCGTCATCGTCGCGAAGTTGTGACGCGTCGTAGTCGTTTTGAATTGCGTAAAGCACGCGATCGCGCGCATTTGTTAGAAGGCTTAACCGTCGCCTTGTCGAACGTCGATGAGATGATTGAATTAATTAAAACCTCGCCAACACCGCCTATCGCTAAGCAAGCTTTATTAGAGCGCGGTTGGTCGGCAGCTAAAGTAATGGAATTATTGTCTCGCGCTGAAGAGGTTAGCACAAAACCAGAACACATTACTGCTGAATTTGGTATGCGTACAGATGGTTATTATTTATCGCCAGAGCAAGCGCAGGCTATTTTGGATTTGCGCTTGCAGCGTTTAACAGGGTTAGAGCAAGATAAAATTTTTGCTGAATATGGTGAGTTATTAAATACCATGCTTGGCTTGTTAGAAATTTTACGCAACCCAGTTCGCTTAACAGAAGTTGTTCGTGAAGAATTGGTTGCAGTTGTGACACAATTTGGCGATAAGCGACGCAGTGAAATTGAGTTTAATGCGCTAGATATGACGCGTGAGGATTTGATTCCACAGGAAGACCTAATTGTAACCTTGTCGGATGATGGTTATATCAAAGCACAACCAACAAGTGACTACCGTGCACAACGCAGAGGTGGAAGAGGAAAAGCAGCTGCGGCTGTTAAAGAGACCGATTCTGTTGGTAAGGTCATTATTGCGCATTCCCATGCGACACTGTTGTGCTTCTCAAACCGTGGCAAGCTTTACTGGTTACGAACATTTGATATTCCGCAAGCGGGGCGCACTGCGCGTGGTCGTCCAATTAATAATTTATTGCCTTTAGAGGCGGACGAATTGATTACTAGCATTTTGCCAATATCTTCATTTGAAGTGGGTCAATATGTGTTCATGGCAACGACCGCAGGCGTCGTTAAGAAAACAGAATTGATGGATTTCTCTCGTCCACGAAGTGCTGGTATTATCGCGTTGGGTTTAGATGAGGGTGATGCCTTAGTCCAAGCCGTATTAACGACCGGTAATAATGATGTCATGCTATTGGCGGACAATGGTAAGGCTATTCGTTTCCACGAAGGTGATGTGCGCGCAATGGGACGTGGTGCCCGTGGTGTTCGTGGTATGACCTTACTAGGTGGTGCAAAAGTCATTAGCTTGCAACTTGTGCAAGAAGGATTAATGCTGTTGACAGCGACTGCAAACGGTTATGGTAAGTGCACAGAATTAGACGAGTATTCAACCATTGGTCGTGGTGGGCAAGGGGTGATATCGATTAAAACTTCAGACCGTAATGGTCAGGTCGTCGCTGCGGTTATGGTCAATGCAGAACATGAGCTTGTTTTGATTACTGACAAAGGTACGCTTGTTAGAACGCGCGTTAGCGAAATTCCTGTACTAAGCAGAAACACACAAGGGGTTAAATTAATTAACCTTTCTGATACTGAAAACTTGGTTAGCGTTGCGGTGTTAGATGCAGAGCCAGAAGATGAAATCGTTGAAGAAACGGGCGATGTATCGGTCGCAGATGCTTCTGAGGTTGAAGCCTTAGAAAACAGCGCGTCAGAAACAGATAATCAAGCAAAATCTACAGGAGAATAGTCGACAATGGCACGCGTATATAATTTCAGTGCAGGACCTGCAATGTTACCCAATGCCGTTATTGAGCGAGCGCAGGCTGAAATGTTAGATTGGCATGGTACGGGTATGTCAATTATGGAAGTTAGCCATCGTGGCAAAGATTATTCTGCTGTGGCTGCAAAAGCAGAAGCTGATTTGCGCGAATTAATGGGGATTCCAAGTAATTATAAGGTGCTATTCTTACAAGGTGGGGCATCTTTGCAATTTGCAATGATTCCGCTTAATTTAGCACAACCTGGCGATACTGTTGACTATTTTAATACTGGGGTTTGGTCGGAAAAGGCAATTAAAGAAGCGAAACGTTTCTGTAATGTTAACGTTGTTGCAACAAATACGCATGAAATCCCCGCTGAAAAAGAATGGCAACTTAGTGCAGATGCAAAATATGTTCATTACACGCCTAATGAAACCATTGGTGGCTTAGAGTTTCAATCGATCCCTAATGTTGGCGACAAAATCCTAGTTGCTGATATGTCTTCAACTATCTTGTCTCGTCCTGTAGATGTGACTAAGTTTGGTTTAATTTATGCTGGAGCGCAAAAAAACATTGGTCCAGCTGGATTAACGATTGTTATTGTTCGAGAAGACTTGCTTGGAAAAGCACGGGCGGGGACACCAACGATGTTGGATTACAAAGTGGCTGCGGATAATGACTCTATGTATAACACCCCAGCTACTTACGCTTGGTATATGGCTGGACTAGTTTTTGAATGGCTAAAAGAAGTCGGTGGACTTGGGGCTATGGCAGAGATTAATAAACGCAAAGCTGAAAAACTTTATGCTGCGATAGCATCTTCTAATAGTTTTTATGCCAATCCAGTCAAACCTTCAGATCGCTCATGGATGAATGTGCCTTTTACATTAAAGGATAGCACGCTTGATGCCGCCTTTTTAACGGAATCTGCTGCCGCTGGTTTGACTTCATTAAAGGGTCATAAAATCGTTGGCGGTATGCGTGCCTCGATTTATAACGCGATGCCAGAAGCGGGTGTTGATGCGCTTATTCATTTTATGGCCGATTTTGCACGTCGTTACGGGTAAGTATGATGACGCCATCTCAAGAACAGCAAAGGTTGCAAGAAATACGCGCTGGTATTGATGCGTTGGATATGGAAATTCAGCAACGCATTACAGAGCGCGCTATGCTAGCCCAAGAAGTGGCACATATTAAAACTCAAGGCGGTAAAGTAGAAACCATTTTTTACCGACCAGAAAGAGAAGCCCAGGTATTACGAGAAGTCATGCATCGTAATGATGGCCCTTTAGCTGATGATGTGATGGCGCGATTGTTTCGTGAAATTATGTCGGCATGTTTAGCACTAGAGCAACCTATTCGCGTCGCTTATTTAGGGCCAGAAGGTACTTTTTCACAAGCGGCAGCGATTAAGCATTTTGGACTAAGTGCCCAGTCGCTTGCGGTAGCGAGCATCGCTGATGTATTCCAAGCCGTTGAAACTGGACGTTCTGATTATGGCGTTGTTCCTATTGAAAACTCGACAGAGGGTGCGGTTAATATTACGCAAGACTTATTGTTGAAAACTGATTTGCAAGTCTGCGGCGAGGTGAATTTAGCAATTCACCATGCATTATTAGCGAAACAAGAAGAACTAACGTCTATTAAAGTGGTTGCTGCTCATGCCCAGGCTTTAGCACAATGCAGAGAGTGGTTACATCACAATATGCCTTGGGCAACGCAAATGCCAATGGAAAGCAATGCCGCTGCAGCGATTTACGCTTCAGAGCATTCAGATGCCGCTGCAATCGCCTCTGAACAGGCAAGTCATCTTTATGATCTGCGTGTTTTAGTGAATGGCATTGAAGATCAGCCAGATAATACAACGCGCTTTTGGGTCATCGCGAGACATGCAAGTGGTATTAGTGGGTTAGATAAAACGGCAATCATATTTTCCATGCCCAATCGTCCTGGTGCTTTGCATGAAGTATTAGGTTATTTCGCAGAAAAAGGGATTAGTTTGTCTCGTTTAACAGAGCGTCCTTCAAAGCAAGCAAAATGGAGTTATGTCTTTTATGCTGATGTAGAAGGACACAGCGAGCAAGACCCTTTAAAATCTGTATTAGCTAAAGTTGCTGCCAATAGCAGTTTTTATAAATTATTGGGTTCTTTCCCTGTAGCGCCTTACTAACTTAAAGAGAATCATCATGTCTTGCGACGCCCTTGTTTTAGCCGCTGTTCGTGGTTTAACGCCTTATCAAACAGGTAAGCCAATTGAAGAGTTACAGCGCGAGTTAGGATTAAGTCGTGTTAGTAAGCTCGCCTCCAATGAAAATCCGCTGGGCTGCTCGTTTGAAGTCGTAAAGGCTTGTAGAGATGTTTTGGAAGATATTGCGCGTTATCCTGACGGTGCTGGCTTTTCTTTAAAGGCGGCGATCAGTGCGCATTTTCAAATCGATGCACAAGGCTTAGTGTTAGGAAACGGATCGAATGATGTACTGGAGCTAATTGGTCGGACATTCGCTGGGGCAGGCGACGAAGTTATCTTTTCTCAGTTTGCTTTTGCTGTTTATCCTATTACAGTACAAGCGATTGGGGCAACAGCAGTCCAAGTACCGGCTAAGGATTTTGCGCACGATTTAATGGCGATGGCAAATGCAATTACCGAAAAAACGAAACTCATTTATATTGCTAATCCTAATAATCCTACGGGTACTTGCTTTGGTCAAGCCGAGTGGGATGCGTTTATGGCGGCGGTACCACAACGAGTAATTGTCGTTCTAGATGAAGCCTATACTGAATATGTCACGCAAACAGATTATGCCGATGGCTTGCGCGAATTATCTAAATATCCTAATTTGGTTGTCACGCGCACTTTTTCTAAAGCCTATGGATTAGCAGGTTTGCGTCTTGGGTTTGCTGCAGCCAGTGCAGATGTTGCAGGTTATATTAATCGTGTAAGGCAACCTTTCAATGTGAGCAGTTTGGCATTGGTAGCAGGTATTGCAGCATTGTCGGATCAAGAATTTGTTGCCGAAGCTGTGGCCGTTAATCACAAAGAAATGCGCCTATGGCAACAAGCACTTACCATGTTGGACTTGTCTTGGATTCCATCACAAGGCAATTTTTTATGTGTAGATATGGGTATGCCAGCCTTACCTATTTATGAGGCTTTATTGCGCCAAGGTGTTATTGTTCGCCCTGTAAGTGCTTATGGAATGCCGAACCATTTGCGGATTTCCATTGGTTCTGACGAAGAAAATATGCACGGTATTGAAGCATTAACCCATGTCATAAAAGCGTTGCGCGCAGTATGATCCAGCGTTTAGCGATTTTAGGTGTCGGGCTTATTGGCGGCTCACTTGCTTTGTCCTTAAAGCAAAAGGGATTGGTTGGCGAGGTCGTTGGTTTTGGCCGATCGCATTCAAATCTTCAAGAAGCACTCAATCTTGGCATTATTGATCGTGCTACCAATTCTGCTGCAGAGGCTGTTAAAGACGCTGATATGGTTGTCATGGCTGTGCCTCTGGCATCGATGCGCTCGTTACTTGAAGAAATTAAATATGCCTTAGCACCCAATGCGGTGCTAACCGATGTCGGTAGTGCAAAAGGCTGTTGGGTCAACGATGTGTTGGCTGTGTGGGAAGGTCAATTCCCCGCTTTTGCCGTACCAGCTCACCCAATTGCAGGAGCAGAGCGTAGCGGGGCTGCTGCCGCATTGGCCGATTTATATGTACAACGCAAAGTGGTGATTACACCACATCAAGATTCGGCTTCGGCAGCGATTGAGCGTGTCACGCAGATGTGGCAAGCAACAGGTGCTGATGTACGCCACATGACGGTGGCAGAGCATGACGCTACCTTCGCTTGGACGAGTCATTTGCCGCACCTGTTGTCGTTTGCCTTGGTCGATATGTTTAGTCAGCGTGAAGATGTGGCTCGTTTATTTGATTATACTGCCGGCGGTTTTAGAGATTTTACGCGGATTGCCGCATCAGATCCCACGATGTGGCGAGATATTGTACAACTTAACGCTCCAGCGATTGCCGAGGCATTAGCTGCTTATCAGGCGCA
>JAEMQD010000043.1 GCA_022759035.1 Thiotrichales bacterium | reverse complement strand
TTTCCTTACCTAAGCGTCCTGAAAGCACGTCAAGCGGCACTCACTGATTGAGTTAAGTCTTGTTAACGGAGTTTCATATACATTGCCCTCTGTCGACCTGTTATTGTTTTCTGGTGAATTTTAAGTGTTGTTATCTAATTGATTATGTTTATTATTTTATTTAAATGTGTCTATCTATGTCGGTGAAATATTGACTGTTTATTGATCAATATCAAATTTTGTTGTTTGTATTTTCATAGTCTTTTATCTATACATGTTTTACAATGAAGTCGGTGCTTTAATCACATCAAAGCACGCATAAAATGATTCGATTTACCTTAATATTTCATAGGTTCTTATGACAAACATCGGTCGCTCCTCTCTAACTGCCGACTTTTGGGCAGCATTTGCTACGATGTTGGTGGTGCTGCCATCTTCCGTTGCATTTGGGGTAACAATTTATGCGCCGCTAGGTAATAGCTACGCAATGATGGGTGCATTGGCTGGTATTCTAGGAGCGATTGCTTTAGGGTTTGTTGCTGCAGTTTTTGGTGCAACAGATCGCCTGATGACAACCCCTAGTGCTCCTGCAACAGCGGTGTTGGCTGCGTTTGCCTTATCTTCGGTGCATCAGGGTAGTAGTCCTGAAATGGTTATTTTATTGATGACGATGATGGGTGTGCTGACTGGTTTTTTTCAAATTCTGATTGGCTTTACGCGCGTTGGTTCATTAATTAAGTACATCCCACACACTGTTGTTAGTGGTTATATGACGGTTGTAGGCTTGATCATCATTATTTCCCAGTTGCCCAGTTTGTTGGGGGTGCTTCATAGCGGAGGCTTTTGGCAAAGTGTGTTGCATCCGCAACAATGGCAGTTTGTATCACTAGTGGTTGGTTTAGTGACTGTGGCTGGTATGATTGTTTCTGGGCAGATTACCCAGCGTGTACCAAGCACCATTGTTGGTATTTTTTTGGGACTACTCAGTTATGTGCTATTAAGTTTTTGGTTGCCGAGTCTGCAAACACTATCTGACAATCCGTTTGTTTTGGGGGCATTAGGGGTGTCGCTTGATGGCTATTTAGATACCTTAACGAGTCGCTGGCAAGCAATTGGTGGCATTACGCTAGGTCAAGTTGCAGGATTGTTTGGTTCAGCGTTGACGTTGGCAGCAGTGTTGTCGATTGACACCTTAAAAACAGCAATTGTTGCAGACCAAATTACCAATTCAAGCCATGAACCTAACCAAGAGCTCGTAGCACAAGGTTTAGCCAATATTGCCTCTGCTGGTATTGGTGGTGTTGCAGGTTCGGGCAATATGGGTGCTACTTTGGTGAATATTAATAGCGGCGCGCAAACACGTTATTCTATGTTGTTGGTGGCAGTATTTACGTTGTTGGCGTTGTTATTGTTTATTAGTGTGTTGGCTTGGTTACCAAAGGCGACATTGGCAGCAGTGTTAATTGTTGTTGGTGTGCGTATGATCGATTTGAATGCACTCCGTTTGATTACCTCTCGCACAACAGCTATGGATTTTGGTGTGGTGGTCGTGATGGTCATTGTCGGCTTGCAGTTTGACTTGATTATGGCCTCTGCTGCTGGGGTTGCTTTATCGATTGTTTTATTTTTGCGTGCACAAGTGGGCAATACGGCGATTCATCGTAAAACGTTTCTTAATCAGCGATCATCTAGCTGGTATCGAACAGAAAGTGAAGTTAAAACCTTAGAGCATTATGGTACTAATACGGTTATTTTTGAATTGCAGGGGAGCTTGTTCTTTGGCGTGGCGCGGGAGTTATATAACGCTTTAGCTAAGGAAGCCCAGTCGCGTGATTACCTTATTATCGACTTCTTGCGTGTGAGCTCCATTGATGTAACTGCTGCCCATGTGTTGGCGCAGGTGCATGGGTTGTTAACCAAAAAAGGCGGTCGGTTGGTGCTTTGTAATTTGCGTGACGATGACACTTCAGACATGACCGGTTTGTTGACGCAATTATGCGTGGTTGGTGAAACAATAGACACTAAAGTGCTAATGACGTTAGACGAAGCGATTGAATGGGTAGAAAATAAATTATTAGGGCATGAAGAAATAGATGTCGCTACCTTGCCACTATTAACGGTCGATGACATGGAGTTGTTCCAGGGGCGCAATGAAGATACCTTGGTAGATTTAACGGCGAGTTTGGTGGAAAGAAAGTATGTTAAAGGCGATAAGCTTTACGATGTTGGTGATGCTGGCGATGCGCTGTATTTATTGCGTCGAGGTAGGGTAAAAATTATTGCGCCAATTGGCGGCGGAAGACGCTTATATCATATTGCCACAATTGGCGCAGGAAATTTCTTTGGTGGTTTGTCGTTTTTAGATAATCATGTGCGTCAAGATGCCGCAGTAGCAGATACGGATGTTGATGTGTATGTATTAACACGTGCAGCGTTTAATCGGTTAAGTACTGTGCATACACGACTTGGTTTTGTTATGTTGGAATCGATTGCGCGTAGTTTAGGTCAAAGGCTGCGTCGCAGCGATGGCGAATTAACCTTATTATTAGAGTAAAAGAAGTAGCATATTATGTTTCAAGCAGCAGAATTAGGCAGAACATTAAGTAAGCAAGACTTCGACACAGCGTTACCTGGTTTACGCGCAGCACTCATGCAAGGGCAAATGCAATTGCTTGCGCAAAAGTCACAAGCGGTACTGATTATTATTGAGGGGTTAGATGGCTCTGGGCGTGCGGAGCTACTGAATCGCCTATATAGTTGGCTAGATCCGCGTGGCTTATCGACAGAAACCTTTTGGGACCCTTCCGACGAGGAGAGAGAGCGCCCTTTTTTTTGGCGCTTTTGGCGTGCTTTACCCAGTAAAGGAAGCATTTCTATCCACTTAGGTGGCTGGTATCGTGATTTACTAACCAGTGCAGTCCAAGAAAAAATAACCCCCGCCGAGTTGGATTTGGCTTTAGCACAACGTCAAGAGCTAGAAAATATGCTGGCGCTGGAAGGGATTGTTATTTTGAAATTTTGGCTGTATTTGCCAGAAAAAGCACAGCAACAACGTTTAGAAAAAGAAAAGTCAACGCCAGACGATCGTTGGGGTGAACATGGTAAAAAACAGGCGCTAAAACAACGACAAAATTTTTTGACGATTGCTGAACATGTTATGCGTAAAACAGATGCGGCGGTTGCTCCTTGGTATTTAGTTGAAGCCACAGATGCTAACTATCGTGATATGACGGTAGGGCGAACCTTATCGCGTGCGCTGAGTAACGCAGTGACTTGGCATCAGTCATTGTTAAAAAATGCAACGCAAGGTTTCGTTCATGGTGGTGGTGCGCCTGCTTTGCCAGATGCAGAGAGTTCGCGTGTTACAGTATTAGATCATGTTGATTTAACACAGACAATAAAAAAAGAGACTTATAAAAAGCAGATGGCGCAGTTGCAAGCGCGCTTATCAACGTTAGTTTGGCAGGCATGGCAGGCTAAAAAAACGACAGTCATTGTTTTTGAAGGTTGGGATGCGGCAGGTAAGGGTGGCGCAATTCGGCGCTTAGCCTCTGCGTTGGATGCACGTTTGTATCGTGCGGTTTCTTATGGGGCGCCAACTGAAGCAGAACGCTGTTTTCCTTATTTATGGCGTTTTTGGCGTGAAGTACCGCGTGCAGGTCGAGTGTTAATCTACGATCGCTCTTGGTATGGACGGGTATTGGTAGAACGTGTAGAAGGCTTTGCTGATACAGCAGCTTGGTCAAGAGCATATCATGAAATTAATGAATTTGAAGCACAACTGGCGAGCGCTGACGTCGAGGTTATTAAGTTTTGGTTACATATTAGTCCGGAAGAACAGTTAAAACGCTTTCACGAGCGTGAGCAGACCGCTTATAAACAACATAAAATTACCGATGAAGATTGGCGTAATCGTGAAAAATGGCCTGCTTATGCGGAAGCTGTGAATGAGATGGTTTTTAGAACGGGTACAGAGGTTGCACCTTGGACTTTAGTGTCGGCAGAAGATAAGTACATGGCGCGTATTCAGGTATTAACGACTGTTGTTGAGCGTTTATCTGCTACATTAGCGTTGGGTGCTGGTAAAAAGAAGAGTTAAGTTATGCATAGACCAATTTTAGGAAGAATTACGCGCGCAGCAACGTTGCGTCAGTTGCAGGTGTTTGAAGCGTTGGCACGATTAAATAGCTTTACTCGTGTTGCAGAGGAGATGCATTTAACGCAACCAACAATTTCTATGCAAGTTAAAAAACTTGCAGAAGCAGTAGGATTGCCGTTAACGGAGCAAGTGGGGAAAGAAGTCTATTTAACCGATGCTGGGCATGAGTTGGCAGCAGCCTGTCGTCAGGTATTAACGACTTTTGAGCACTTAGAAGAGCGCGTTAACAATTTGAAGGGGTTAGAAGGTGGCCGGGTGCGCATTGCCGTCGTTTCAACTGCACAATACTTTTTGCCTCAGGTTATGCAATCTTTTCTAACGCAGCATCCTAATATTAGTATTTTATTAGAGGTCGTTAATAAAGAGCATTTGTTAGAACGGTTAGCAAATAATCAGGATGATATTTACATTCTAGGCCAGCCGTCTGAGTCGATTCCCGTAACTTCTGAAAAATTAGCGTTAAATCCGTTGGTTTTTGTCGCAAAACGCGATTTCAATTTACCCGATGGGCGATTGTTAACCATAGATGATCTAAACGGTGTCCCTTTTTTAATGCGTGAGCCTGGATCAGGCATCCGAGCACAGATTGAGCAGGTGTTTCATGAAATGGGCTACCAGCCAAATATTCGTATGGTATTGGGTTCTAATGAGGCGGTACGTATGGGGGTTATGTCTGGATTGGGCATTTCTGTCGTGTCGATGCACACGGTAAGAGATGAGTTGCGTCGTAAAGAGCTTCGTATTTTACCGATTAGTGGTTTTCCTATTGAGCGTCATTGGTATTTGGCTTGGCCAAAAGGCAAAACTTTGTCTTTATCGGCAGCACGTTTTGTAGAAACGTTACGTTTTCAAGCATTAGCTTTGGATGCTGAAATTAAGCCGCTGTTAGCCAAAGTGCGTAAGCAGCGTGATCAGGCAGCGCAGTAGCATTTATACGATAGGCGCAACGCTTAGTATGCGCCTAGTTTTATTGGCGGAGAGGAAGGGATTCGAACCCTCGATAGGGGTTTAGCCTATACACGCTTTCCAGGCGAGCCCATTCAACCACTCTGGCACCTCTCCAAGGTGCGGGTATTGTATCATGTTATGCGGCTATGTCGATTTTCTGTATGCTGCTAGCACGACCATCCTCGTATAAAAATATACCCGCTTGCTTCATATTTGCCTGTAAGTTGTTTATTTTTTTCCTTAATTAAGAGCTTTATTTTTAATAGGTTAGCGGCGCAATAAGCGGAAAGTTTAGTACATTTTAAAGCTGACAAGGACGGCTAAATATGGCATTATGACCATCTTGTTTAATAGAGGCGCATTATGCACCAAGAAATACTCGAATCGATGAATACCGCTTTGGCGTTGTTAGACATGCAGCGTGTATTTCGTTACATGAATCCTGCCGCTGCGGCATTGCTTGGCGTCAGTCCAAAACGTATTATTGGTACGCCTTTATCTGCATTGATCCCTTCGGTTGATCAACAATTATTGGCGCACCAAGGGCAGCAAGCATTGACGTTGCACGATGTTGCTATGCAACGTGCTGATCAAAAGTTGGTTAATCTTACCTGCTCGCTCAGTCCCATTGAGTCGCCAACCCCAGGCTGGGTGCTCGAAATGATGCCCCATGGTCGTCACGAGCGAATTAGTCAAGAAGCAGCGTTATGGTCACAGTATGAGGCGAGTAGCTTACTTGCACGCACCTTAGCGCATGAAATTAAAAATCCACTAGCGGGTATTTCTGGTTCTGCTCAGCTATTGGCAAGACAGTTAACCAGTCCACGACAATTAGCGTTTGTTGAGGTCATTATTCGTGAAACGACGCGTTTGAATGGCTTGCTTGACCAAATGCTCGGTGGCCAACAGACAGCGAATTGGGTACAACACAATATTCATGCGGTATTGGAGCATGTATTGCAGGTTGTGCGCGGACAAATGCCCGAAGCGATTGGTTTGGTTAAAGATTACGATCCTAGTTTGCCTGAGTTAACGATGGATTTTGATCGCTTAGTGCAAGTGTTTCTAAATTTGGTGCGTAATGCGATTCAGGCAATGCCCGATGGTGGTCAGCTAACCATCCGTACGCGCATTGCCCATAAAATGACGCTGGGAAATCAGCTCCATCCGTTAGTGATTGTTGTAGAGATAACCGATACCGGCGTTGGGATACCACCAGAACTCATTGATGCCATTTTTTTACCGATGATTACCAATAAATCGGAAGGCACAGGGCTAGGGTTGCCCATTGCACAAACGATAGTGCATCAACATGATGGCTTAATTTTGGTTGAAAGTAAGCCACAACATACCGTATTTAAAGTGTTCTTGCCGATTGATAATCGACATGCGTTACAGGAAACAGAAGATGTCTGAAGCTATTGCAGAAGTGTGGGTCGTTGATGACGATGCCTCTATCCGATGGGTATTAGAGCAAGCGCTCTCGGAAAAGAATTGGAAAATTCGAGTCTTTTCTGAATCTAAAGTCGCTTTATCTGCGTTGGCTGATACTGTGCCAACGGTTCTGGTATGTGATATTCGTATGCCTGATGTTGATGGATTGACGCTAATGAAGGCAGCGCATCAGCAAGATGAAAATTTGCCTGTCATTCTCATGACTGCTTTTGCTAATTTAGATGCTGCCGTTTCAGCGTATCAAGGGGGGGCGTTTGAGTACTTGCCAAAGCCGTTTGATATTGATGAGGCGTTGTCTTTAATTGAGCGTGCTATTGCGAAACGCATTCCCGTACGACGTCGGCGCAAGAAAGAAGAAGAAAAACAGCCGCTTAACATCATTGGATCAGCACCAGCAATGCAAGAAGTGTTTCGTGTGATGGGGCGGGTTGCACCTCTAGATGTAACGGTGTTGATTAACGGTGAAACAGGGACAGGTAAAGAACTGATTGCTAAGGCATTGCATGAGTTATCACCACGAAAAGACAAGCCCTTTGTTGCGATTAACACTGCTGCTATTCCACGCGATTTATTAGAGTCTGAATTGTTTGGACATGAAAAAGGGGCCTTTACTGGTGCATTAACACAGCGTTCAGGTCGTTTTGAACAGGCGGACGGTGGTACTTTGTTTTTGGACGAAATTGGTGACATGCCTGTTGAATTGCAAACGCGTTTGTTGCGTGTATTAAACGATGGTAGTTTTTATCGTGTTGGTGGACATGAACCCTTGCGTGCAGATGTGCGTATTTTAGCGGCGACACATCAAAATATGGATAATTTGGTTAATGCTGGGCGCTTTCGAGAGGATTTGCTTTACCGACTTAATATTATTCGTATCCAAATTCCAGCGTTACGTGAACGTCGGGAAGATATTCCGCTTTTGCTTCGTTTCTACATGAAAACGGAAGCCAAAAGTTTGCGAATTGAAGAAAAGAGCTTATCCAATGAAGTAGAACAATATTTAACCCAGTTGGATTGGGCTGGTAATATTCGTCAATTACGCAGTGTTTGTATTTGGTTGACGGTTATGACGCCTGGAAAAGTGGTGACGATAGATGATTTGCCGCTAGAGCTGCGTCATCCCGTACAAAATACGCAAATGGATGGTGGTGTTGATTGGCAAACACCGCTACGGACTTATGCGAAACAGTTTTTACAGCAAGGACGAACAAATTTGCATGGTGAAGCAGAGCCGTTGTTTGAACGTGTATTAATTGAGGAAACTTTAGCCTTTACGCGCTTTCATCGACAGGAAACGGCCGCATTATTGGGCTGGGGACGAAATACCTTAACACGTAAATCGCAAGCACTAGGACTGGATGAATGATTCAAGAATTGTTTTCTTGGTTAACCACGCGTTGCGCACCGCAAGCAAGACAGTTTGGTTACTTGTATGAAGCGATTGCCATGCGTGCGCGCGCTAAGCGCTGTGCTGCGGCTTGGCAGTCGCATTTAATCAGCTCACAGCAGTTTATTTCCGATTGCATCTTAAAAAGTGAACCAGGTGGCGTCGCCCTTGTTTTTGGTTCGGGCTTGGGACTAGATATGCCTAAAGCACAGCTTCTCAAACATTTTGATGAAGTGTGGCTAGTTGATATGGTGCATTTGCGGGAAACGCGCCACGCATGGCAAGACGAAAAAGTAAAGTTTATCGAATATGACGTTACCAATACCTTATCTTCGATAGCGCGTGGTGAGCTAGCGATGTCGCAACCCTATCGTTGGTTAGACGATAAGCATATTCGTTTTGTGCTTTCTGCCAATATTATTGGTCAACTGCCTGTGCAACCTTTGTCATGGTTGGCGAAGCATTACCCCAATATAGAAGATGAAGTACTTGATGCTTGGTCGGAAAGCCTATTGACTGCCCATATGACTTATTTGCAGGCGTTTATCTCACAGGGTGCACACGTTTGTTTAATCGCAGACTTAGAGTGGCACTATGCAGAAAATAACCAAGTTCGTACAGTCATCGATGCTTGGCGCGGGTTAGCACATCCTACGCCTCATGCTCGATGGGGTTGGCGTATCGCACCGCGCGGAGAGTTGCGCACCAACAATACGCAAACGAATTGGGTTGGTGCTTGGTGCTTTGCCGATTAAAGCGCAATTTCGTCTGTTTCGCCAGTACGAATGCGGACAACTTGTTCTAAATTGGTAATGAAAATTTTGCCATCACCAATTTTTCCCGTATGTGCTGCATTAGAAATTGCTTCGATGACGGCCTCTACTTGATCTGCTTTTACGCCAACTTCTAGTTTAAGTTTAGGGAGAAAGTCGACAACGTATTCAGCCCCGCGGTACATTTCGGTATGTCCTTTTTGTCGACCAAAGCCTTTCACCTCAGTAACAGTCATACCATGAACGCCCATATCAGCAAGGGCGTCACGTACATCGTCTAATTTAAAAGGTTTAATAATAGCAGTAACTAATTTCATGGTTGTTTCCTTTTACTGATCGAACTTGTTTTATCGCTTTAATGGGCTGCACGTGTGGCGATTGCTTGTCCCATTAGCACGGGTGTATTTTCTACGTGGGCAGTTAGGCCGTTGATGGTATCTTTTGCATGAAGCATCACAACGGTGGAGCCCATATTAAAGCGCCCAATTTCTTGGCCTTTGTTGAATTGAATTGGCGCTTTTCGATAATCCCAGTATTGTAGCGTATTGCTGTAAGGTGGCGTAATTTTTCCAGCCCAAACCGTTTCTATGCTCCCTACAAAAATCGCCCCAACCATGACTAATACCATAGGACCAGCAGCTGTATCAAAAGAGAGTACAAGGCGCTCGTTACGCGCAAACAGCTCTGGAACAGTACGTACTGTTGCTGGGTTAACAGCAAATAAGTCGCCTGGAATGTACATCATGCTTAACAAAGTGCCATCCATTGGCATATGAATACGGTGATAATCTTTTGGGCTTAAATAAATAACGGCAAATTCGCCATCATAAAATTTTTCGGCAAGATGGATATCACCGCCAAGAAGTGCTTCAACCGTATATTGAAAGCCTTTCGCTTGAATCAGCTGATTGCGTAAAATGCTACTTGTTTGGCTAATTTTTCCATCTGCGGGAGAAATAATGCTATTGCTGCTCGGATCAATAGGGCGTGCATCGAGTTTTAAGCTGCGGGTAAAAAAATCATTAATGCTGTGATAATCTTCTGGATTAACTCTTTCCGCTTCGTTTAAATTGACATCGTAAAACGCAACAAATTGGCGAATGACGAAAGTGCTGAACCAAGGCGTCTCTCTTGTAGTGAGCCAATGCATCGCGCTAGATAACAGGTGTTTTGGCAGTAAATATTGCCAAAAAGTTTTTAAAAAGTCGGTCATGGTTTGTTGTTTTTTCCGTTAAACGAGTTGATTGCTTATCTTATCACGCCTTGAGAGTAACGTGCAGTGCTCTTATTCGGTATAATAGCCTCTATTTTTGAATGCTGTATAGGGTGTGGATGATGTCGTCAAATAAATCGTCAATTAATAAGGTGGTTTTGGCTTATTCGGGTGGGTTAGACACTTCGATTATTTTGCGTTGGTTGCAAGAAGAATACCAATGCGAAGTGGTTACCTTTACTGCCGATATTGGTCAGGGCGAAGAAGTTGAGCCAGCACGCGCTAAAGCGCTAAAAATGGGCATTAAGCCCGAAAATATTTTTATTGACGATTTACGCGAAGAGTTTGTTCGAGATTTCGTTTTTCCAATGTTTCGAGCCAATACCATTTACGAAGGTGAGTATTTGCTTGGTACGTCTATTGCGCGTCCATTAATTGCAAAACGATTAATCGATATTGCTCGCCAAACAGGCGCAGATGCGATTTCTCATGGTGCAACAGGTAAAGGAAACGACCAAGTGCGCTTCGAGTTGGGCGCTTATGCTTTGATGCCAGAAGTAAAAGTGATTGCGCCTTGGCGTGAGTGGGATTTGAACTCTCGTGAAAGCCTAATGAACTATGCTAAACAGCATGATATTCCCGTAGATTTTAATAAAGGCAAAAAATCGCCTTATTCAATGGATGCTAACTTGCTGCATATTTCTTATGAAGGTGGTGTGTTGGAAGATCCAGCGGCAGAACATGAAGAAGATATGTGGCGTTGGTCTGTTTCTCCAGAGCATGCACCGGATAGTCCAACGATTATCGATATTGCTTTTGAAAAAGGTGATCCTGTCGCGCTTAATGGTCAGCGTTTATCGCCAGCGGTTATGCTAGAAACCTTAAATAAACTTGGCGGTGCGAATGGTATTGGTCGTTTAGATTTGGTTGAAAATCGTTACGTTGGCATGAAGTCTCGTGGTTGCTATGAGACACCAGGCGGTACGATTTTGTTGCGTGCGCATCGTGCAATTGAATCGATTACGTTAGACAGAGGAAGTGCGCATCTCAAAGATGAGCTGATGCCACGCTATGCAGAACTTATTTATAATGGTTACTGGTGGAGTCCTGAGCGTTTGATGTTGCAAGCAGCTATTGATGCGAGTCAACACCATGTGAATGGTTCTGTGCGCTTAAAACTCTATAAGGGTAACGTGATTGTGATGGGACGCTCGTCGGAAGATAGTTTGTTTGACGCAGCAATTGCGACATTTGATGACGATGCCGGTGCTTATAACCAGAAAGATGCAGAAGGCTTTATTCGCTTAAATGCATTACGCTTACGTTTGGCTGCACGCAAACATGGCCCAATTCGCTAAACGTATTGGCTACTGGTTAGCTGTTGGCTTTGGTAGTGGGCTGATTAAGCCCGCGCCTGGCACATGGGGCTCCCTATTGGGAGCTTTCCTTTTTTGGGCGTTGCTCAGTTATTCTTTGGTCGCTAGCATCGGTTTGTTAGTGCTCGGCACCTTAGCTGGCGCAATGATTTGCAAAGCGGGCGGTGATCGGCTTGGTGAGGTTGATCATGGCAGTATCGTTTGGGATGAAATGATTGCCATGGGGTGGTTGTTATTGGTTTTAACGACTTTTTACGCGCCGTTAACTTGGTATACCCTGCTCATCGCCTTTGGTTTGTTTCGTTTTTTTGATATTGTCAAACCCTGGCCGATTTATTTGGTCGATGCTTGGCATACCCCTTGGGGGGTGATGCTAGATGACTTATTGGCTTTTACTTATGCCGCTATAGGATTTTTTAGCTTGATGTACGTAATAAGCTGAAATACAATCACACTATTAATATAACTAATAGAGAGTGCACACCATGTTTATTTCTTGTGAAGAGACTAAAAAATTACTTTCAGAGCGTAATGCGCAGTTTGTTGATGTACGTACACCAGAAGAATTTGAATCGAGTAAATTACCTGGTGCTGTGAACATTCCATTACACATTATTGAAGCAGTTTGTGATCAGAATTTAGATAAGACACGCCCTGTGGTTGTATTTTGTCGTTCGGGTCAACGTAGTCAAATGGCGTTACAAATTTTGAAGTCGAAGGGTTTCCCAGAAGTGTACAACATGGGTTCATTTATGGCATGGAACCAGTGCTAATTTAATGCGTTGCAGGCGTTTTCCTGTGTCGTGTTAATCTGTATTGCATAATAAAAAACCCAGCATTGCTGGGTTTTTTATTATCGATTAATTTAGGTCTATTAGGCGTAAGTGTCTAACTTTCCAGTTCGCTGATACTCATTGTAAGCATCGTTTGATTTGGTTGTGGTGCTTGCCTGCGGTTGATCTTTCGCTGCGACACGTTCTTGTGTCTGCGTTTCACGAACAGCTTGGGCTGTTTCTTGCGAGCGTGTCTGATTGGTTTCTGAGGCAATTTCTTGTGGTGAAGTGTTTTCTTTACTATCTGTCACCGACGCAAGAATGGGTTGCGCGGGTGCGTAGCTATTGCCGTAAGTAGCACTAACGTTCATCATCCTTCCCCTTTTATCCTAATTACTTTTTATGTCTTTAGCGTAGTCTATTTTTTTAGTTAATGCAATGGGTTAGTGTAAAATTAATGTAATACAGGTGTGCCGAAGATGCGTTGAATGTCAGCCAAGGTAAACACATAGGTGCGGTTACAAATTTCATTGCTCAGGATGAGCTTTCCCTCTTCGCTAATAATGCGTTCGCACTCGTTTTGGCCAAGCGATTTAACCACTTCGGTGATGTGTGCTCTTTCGTCAGGACAGTGATGTGTGATTGCAACAGGTTGATAGCGAATAATATGTTCTTGGTGAAATAAGCGATGTAAGAGCTCGTCTAAGCTAATGCTATTCAGTTCATCATTGGTTAGTGTGCTGGCTAGGTGATTAATCCGTTGCCAACCATCAGGGTCTTTTAGGTCTGTTTCGGGCATTTTTTCAATGAGTAGCCCCGTTATTTTTTGATCATCGGCACTGAGCCAAAGTGTCGTCGGGTGTTGTACCGATTGCGCAAGATAATGGGCAAAAACTTGGTTCGCTTGATTCGCTTCAATCGGTACGATGCTTTGATAAGTGCTTTGGGTGATGTCATTTTGCAATGTTAGTGCCAAATCGCCATCGGCAAAACTTGCTGTTAGGTTGTCTGTTGTTTGTAGCGTAGGGGCTTCGATCATGCCTCGAAGTTGCAGAGTGTGTTCTTTTATGGTGCATTGAACAACGAGTGTTTTAACTTCGCCATTACCACGAAGTTGTAGTGTTAGCTTGCCAATGGCTTTAACGTCGATAGCAACTAACGCTAAAAAAGCGGCACATTGCCCAAGCAAGCTGGTTGCCGCTGGCGTAGTATGACGCGCTTCTTGCCATTGTTGCCATTCGCTTTCGAGTCGAATATACCGACCTCGAATGTCTAAGTGTTCGAACAAGAATGTACTGACTTGATTGGTCATGATGGATGCAACCTTCCTTTTGCGATAATGGCGCGCTGAGTGCACGCGTTTTGTTGCTATTGTAGCAAAGGTCGTTGTTGGCTAGGCAGCATTTAGTGGTTTGTATTAATGAGGTACCAGGAATTGCCCGGAATATTTTTTGCTTTCTTTTTGGCATCGCCCGAAATGCTTGCTAGTTGATGATAAAAATGAAAATCACCTGCATGAATATGAATAACGCCAACAGAAAGTGTCATGAGTGAGAAAAATTGTGTTTTTTCATAACGATCTATACCAGTAAAGCCTTTTTTGGCAATTTGCTCTGGTAGGTACCATTGTGTGTAACATTCTGTAAATGTGTTGAAGAGATTGGAGAGTCTTTTCTGCCAATCTTTTTCTTTCCATAATAAAATAAAATCATCGCCACCAATATGACCAATAAATTCACTATGATGTGTTGCTTGCTCTAGGATCTTGGCAAGCGTGGTAATGACCTGATCGCCTTTTTCGAAGCCAAAGTAATCATTGAAGGCTTTGAAGTGATCAATGTCGAAATAAAGCAGCATAAAGTTTTTTTGTGCGGCAAGTCGCTTCTGAATTGCATTTTCAATAGCTTGATTACCAGGCAATCCAGTTAAAGGATTTGCTGCTTTAGCGAGCGATATTTTGGTTTCGGTAATGGCGCGTAATAAGTCGTTAAAATAGCCTAATCCAACATAACGCCCACGATCAGTGATAATAAACACGCCTTGTGCATTGTTATGGTCGCGTTGGGTAATCATTTTAGAAATAATTTCTAATGGGGTATTGCTGCTAACGATGAGACTGCGTCTGTCGATAAATTGGTCGATGCGTTTGCGTGCATTAAGCTCTCGACCATAACGACTGGAAAATAAATCGGTCATTTGTTTTCTGTCCAATAAGCCAAGCACGTGATGATTGATCACGACAGCAACGGCTTGAAATTCCGGATGTTTTAGAAAGAAGTCTACCGCTTCAGCAACCAGTAAGTTGCTGTCTATATGTGGTGAGTGTTTAACAATATCACGCGCATAGCGTGATAAGTTAACAGTGCTGTGTTCTGGTGGTGTTGGGAGCGGGTAGCGTTCTGGTGTGTCTGGATTTCTTTGTGGACGTGCAAAATAATAGCCTTGACCATAATGCATTTGAATGCTTTGCAACATTTCTAGGCATTGGCTATCTTCTATGCCTTCTGCTATCACTTGTGTTTCTAACGAGTTTGCTAATTCGGTAATAATTTTAACAAATTGCAGTTTGTTGCCGTTGGCGCTGCTTAAATCGGTAATAAAGTGTTTATCGAGCTTCACAAATTCGGGTCTGATTTCTGACCATAGCCGTAGCCCACTATGACCTTCTCCTAAATCGTCCAAAGCAATGGTGAAACCCATATTGCGATAGTGCGCTACTGCGTTAATTAACAGGCTATAGTCTTGAATAGGATGGTGTTCAGTTAACTCAATAACGATGCGTTTGGGTGAAAATTGATAGGATTCGAGTAATGAAAGGGTTTGACCAGATTTAAATTTAGGATCTTGTAAGCTCATGGGGCTCATGTTAATAAATAACTTGCCAGGAAGTGCTTGTTCAATAAATCCTTCAATCGCTTTTTTTCTGGCAATGCACTCTAGCTCAAATAGTCTTCCTTCAGATTCGGCAGAATGAAATAAGGGAATGGGTGTATAAAAGTAACTGTCTTCTGGGCCTCTTAATAACGCCTCATAGCCTAGAATTGTGCCATCTTTTAAGTTAATAATTGGCTGATAAACGCTGCTTACTTTTTCATAAGTAATGATGTCGTGCAATTCTTTTAAGCGTGCATCTTCAATCGTGCTGGCTGTTTTTGCGGTAGCTTCATGGTATTCGATTGTTGATAGCATCTTATGAACTCCTGTATCTGGGCAGGTAAGTATAGACAAGCATTTGTGAAGAAATGATGAAATTTGCTTTATGACATGAAAGTATCATTAATGCGTTATGTAATTGTCATCTTCTTGTCATCTCGTTTTAACACCCTGCCTTTAAACTGCGACAGTCTAAATTGAATACATAAGGGTGTTTAAGCATGTTAGCTGAAAAAATGTTACGCGTAAGATTGGCTCAAAGCCAGTACGATGTTATTGCTTGCCAGCGATTGCGTTATGAAGTGTTTGCTCAGGAAATGGGAGCAAAGTTGCCAACAAGTCATCTTGGCTTAGATAAAGATGGTTTTGATGAGGTGTGTGATCATTTGTTAGTCGAGGATTGTGTAACGAACAAAGTCGTTGCTTGTACGCGTATTCTGACCGATAAGATAGCCAATGAAGTCGGCGGCTATTATTATTCTGATCATGAGTTTGACTTAACAAAAATTAGAAGTATGTCTGGTCGAGTAATGGAAATTGGTCGAACTTGTGTCGATGCTGACTACCGTAACGGTGCTACAATTAGTGTGTTGTGGTCTGGTTTGGCTGGTTTTATGTTAGAAGAAGGGTTTGATTTTTTGATGGGTTGTGCGAGTGTGCCAGTTGCTGATGGTGGCGTGCAGGTAAGTGCTATTCGTCAGTATTTACAAGATAAAAACTTGTTAGCCGATAGAGAGCGTTGTGTTTCTCCGCGTGTGCCTATGCCTCAGTTATCACATAACACAGAAGTAGAAATTGTATGGCCGCCATTATTAAAAGCTTATTTGCGCTTAGGTGCTAAAGTGTGTGGTGATCCTTGTTTAGATGTAGAGTTTGGCGTCGCTGATTTCTTTATTCTGCTTGATGTGCAAGATTTGAACCCACGTTATGCGCGCCATTTTTTACAGCGTGCAGCGCCGATGCCACCAGTTGTTGAGCATAGCGCTTCATTAGCAATGGCTGCCTAATGCGCTATTTCCATGCACTGATTCGCTTAGTTGCTTTAACCGTTTGGTTGCTTGTTGGGGTTGGCGTTGCTTTATTTGCTGTTAACGTGCGCAAGCACGAAGCTTATTCACCACGCCATCAACGGATTATTCGTTGGTGGGCTCGTGGTTTATTAACGATTCTGGCCGTTCATGTCAGGCAACGTGGTGCTGCCGCGACGGGAAGTGTGTGGGTAGCGAATCATATTTCTTGGTTAGACATTGTGGTGTTGATGTCTGTCATGCCTTGTCGCTTTTTATCTAAAGCTGAAGTTGCAAGTTG
This sequence comes from Thiotrichales bacterium, assembly GCA_022759035.1. Classification (GTDB taxonomy): domain Bacteria; phylum Pseudomonadota; class Gammaproteobacteria; order Thiomicrospirales; family Thiomicrospiraceae. Next base: position 26,627 of record JAEMQD010000043.1, on the reverse strand, counting down.
GCCGTTGATTGGCTGGTTGGCACAGCGAAGTGGTACGGTTTTTCTGCGTAGAGGACAAGGTGAGACGGCAGAGGCGATGGCGTTGTTAAGGCAGTTGGTGCAACAGGGAGATGCGATACTGTTTTTCCCAGAAGGCACAACCACAGATGGCGTACCTAAACTGTTTCATGCGCGGTTGTTTGCGCTACCGATTGATTTGCAAAAACCTGTGCAACCGATTGCCTTAACTTATCTAACAGCGGCGCATAAGAAGGCAGATATCGCTTATGTAGGGACGCAGAGCTTTATTCAAAACTTATGGCAGTTGCTAAAACAACAACGGGTAATCGCGCAGGTTAGTTTTATGTCGTTAATTTCGGTTGAGGGTTGTAACAGAAATACACTAGCACAAATTGCTAGAACAGCGATTTGTGCTAATCTTGAAGCGGAAGTGTAAGTCCCGCGCAATCAACTTTTTTAGCCCAAATTATTTGGTGGCTTCTGCTTCTAGTTTTGCTTTATGTCTTGCAGCGATTGCCTCCCAATCGATGTTGTTACATGCTTCGCATTCTTCTTTAAATATGCCAAGCTTTACAAGTAAAGCGTGTAGTTTGCAGCCTACACAAAAACCAAAGGTCACTTCTGCCCACATAAAGCCAATACAAATCCACACACCATAAACAGGAATCCAAAAGGGCATAAAGCTGTATTCGGTTGGTAATGAAAAATGAAAAAGACTGTTTAATGCTTCAGCTACAGGAACAGGATTAAAGAAAACAATACAAGTGCTGATCATAATTGCCCCAATAGACCAAGCCATGCGTTTTGGGTTAAGTGGCTTGAAAACTTCGGGTTGGTTACGTGCAATGTAGCTGGATAACCAAATTGTTGGTGATAGGTGTGATGTGCTAACAAACATGCCAGCGATCATTTCAAATAGGGCGTAAAAAAGCACCCATGTTTGTATGGTGTAATCGTAAGTGCGGCGAATCATTTCCGCTGTGTAAACAATGTGGCCATCAAAATCGGTATCACCAGAGTCAACGGCAGTGTTGCCATCGACAATCCAATGCGAACCGAAACCAACATCAAATAACGTTAGCCCCATATAAAGCGGGATTGCCAATAAAATGCCAGCACGAATACGCACAGCAACTTCGTTAATATAGGTAGGTTGTTCGTTTTTATCTCTGAACCATAGTTGGCTAATTGGGTTATGCACGGGTTTACTCCTTTTTTAGACTTTTCGGTCTATTTTTACTGCCTATCATAACAGTAAACCATTATTTACTGACTGATTCTATTATAGATTTTTTATATATAGCTATTAAATTTATAAATAATTTGGCTTTTATTCGCGTTTTAGTGTTCATCATTTTGTCATATTTCTGTCACGAGTTTTTTACATCTATTTTCTAGTATAGCGTTGTAAATTAGTTAGTAAGGAATAACAATGTCGAGTAAATTACTATTGGATAACGCGGTTGGCTTGTCTTCTCATGAGTCACAACGAGAGGGAAGAAGTCTGTTAGATAAGCTGTTTGTGCATTGGTTTAATCGTCTTGTTTATCCATTGATTTGGGAAGACCCTGTTTCCGATATGGCGGCATTGGGAGATATTTCTGGGCAAAATATGGTTTGTCTTACTTCGGGCGGCTGTAATGTATTATCTTATTTGTCTGGCCAGCCAGCACATATTGCAGCGGTTGATTTGAACGAGGCACATTTAGCGCTGCTAGCGTTAAAGCAAACAGCCGCCACGCACTTAACTTATGATGAGTTTCATCGTTTATTCGCTTTAGCTAACTTACCAAGTAATGAGGCATTAATGGCTAAGGTTATGCCGCATTTGCCTGTTTATGCACAACAATATTGGGGTAGTGTGCAGGATAAGGGAAGAGCAGCTTGGTTTAGCCGTGATTTTTACAAGGAAGGTTTGTTAGGCAACTTTATTGGTTTTGGTCATTGGTTGGCAAAACGTCTTGGTTATGACTTATCGGTGATCATGCAGGCTAAAACACAGGAAGAGGCGGCCGAGATTTTTGATCAGCGTATTGCGCCACTTTTTGATCATAAAGTGGTTCGTTGGTTGTCCTCTCAAGTATGGGTATTGTATGGTTTGGGTATTCCACCACGTCAGTATCAGGTATTAAAAGGTGATGCGAGCCATATGGCCGATGTGCTTAAAGCACGCTTGCGTCACTTGGCTTGTGATTATCCACTTGCTGATAATTATTTTGCTTGGCAGGCTTTCGCGCGTCGTTTTAATGCGGAAGATCAACAAGCTTTGCCTTTGTATTTACAGCAACAGCATTATGCTCACACGCAACAAGCGCAGGATCGTGTTTCTATTTATCATCAATCTGTTACCGATTATTTGGCGACGCGTCCAGCAATGAGCGTGGATGTTTTTGTTTTCTTAGATGCACAAGATTGGATGTCTGAATCGCAACTCAATGCGTTATGGACGGAAGTGAATAGAACAGCACGATTAGGTGCTCGTGTTATTTTCCGTGCCGCGGGTGCTGAGTCACCCTTAGAAGCAATGTTGTCGCCACATCTCTTGGCAACATGGACAACCGATCAACAGAAAAATACAGCATTTTGGCAAGCAGATAGGTCGGCAATATATGGCGGATGTTTTATCTATACACGTACCGTTTAACGACGGTATGTCACGCCACTCGCGTATTTTTAGTGGCGATGCTTTGCAGGATGTGCCTTATCATGGTGTCTCGGTTGATTGGGTCAAGGCACTCTCTGCAACGTCGCTTATTGATAATTGGTATGCACAAACTGCTTTGTTAAAACTAGAGGACAGTTTGCTACCTTTAGCGCTTGGTCGGGTTGGTGATGGGCAAACCTATATCGCCTCGCCACATCATGGATATATTGATTACGCTAAAGACGAGCTTGATCAGATTGATCAACCACATTTGCGTTGGTGGGTTAATTTGGCGTTATCTATTGCTGATCCATGGTTTGAAGGCTTGGGGTTAGATCGAGCAGTGAGTGTCAACGCATGGGGCGTTTCAACGCATTTGTATCCGCAATGGACGATAGATCGTTTGTCTTTATTGACGGACACCTTGGTCGCCAATTTTCCTGATAGACCTTTGTGGATGCGCACTTTAAATACAGTGAGTGATGGCGTGTTGATGTCTCGCCTTGTGACACAGGGATGGCAATTGTGGCCAAGTAGACAGGTATATGTTTTTGATCCAAAGCATGCGGCAGATTGGGCGAATCGTCGTAATAATCAAATTGATCAAAAATTACTGCGTTCAACGCATTTGACGCTGGTTGAGCCTAAGGATTTTACCCAGTTGGATAGCAATGCAATGGCAAAACTTTATACGCAATTGTATTTAGAAAAACATTCTCAATGGAATGCCCATTATAACGCGACTTACTTTGCACAGGCGATTGACCTAGGCTGGTTGTCGTTTTACGGTTTTCGTGATGAAACTGGGCGATTGGTGGCTTTTATTGGTGTTTTTGAAAATGAGACAACAATGACAACGCCGATGCTTGGTTACGACACCTGTTTGCCACAAAACATGGCGTTATACCGTTTGCTTATGGCAAAAGTATTGGCACTGTCTTTAGAGCAACATAAAGTGCTCAATTTAGGGGCTGGTTCTGCGAAGTTTAAAAAAATGCGTGGTGGTCGGCCAGTAATCGAGTGGCATGCTTTTTATAGTCGTCATTTGCCTTTTTGGCAGCACGGCGCAATGCGTTTAACTGGTTGGTTATTGGGAAAAAGCGTGCCTTCTTTTTTGATTAAGCAAGGGCTATAAGTAATGACAGAGGCCTTAAAACAAGCATTTTTGTTATCCGATGTTTCAGATCCTTCATGGATGCCAGTCGATGAATTAGCCGATGGCGTTCACCGCTATTATCGTGCGTTATTTATTTCGGATGTGCATTTGGGTTCGAAGGGATGCCAAGCAGAAGCTTTAGCTGAGTTTCTTAAGTTTCATCATGCGCCTGTTATTTATTTGGTGGGTGATATTGTTGACGGCTGGCGCTTGAAAAAACGACACTTTTGGCCGCAAAGTCATACCGATGTTATTCGTAGATTATTTACCAAAGCAAAGCGTGGCAGTCGTATTGTTTATGTTACGGGAAATCATGATGATTTTTTGCGCCGTTATTCTGGTATCCATTTTGGTAACATCGAGTTGTGTGATGAAGTTGTTCATGAAACCTATTTAGGTAAACGATTGTGGGTGTTGCATGGCGATGCTTATGATGGCGTTGTGACTTGTCATCGTTGGTTGGCGTTATTGGGTGATTGGGCTTATGAAAGCATGTTACATGTGAACAGATGGTTTAATCGCTTGCGCCAGTATTTTGGGTTTGGCTATTGGTCTTTATCAGCTTATTTGAAGCATCGCGTTAAAAGAGCCATTATGTACATTCATGAGTATGAAAACCTATTAATACGCGATGCGCATAAACAAGGTATGGACGGCGTGGTGTGCGGGCATATTCACCATGCAGAAATGCGTTATATTGATAATGCTGTTTATTGTAATTGTGGTGATTGGGTGGAGTCTTGCACAGCCTTAGTCGAGCATGAAGACGGTCGATTGGAAGTGCTCAAATATCGCAGCGATTCGGTGCAACACCCGCATAATTCAGCGTTATCGATGCAAGATGTCGATTAAGGTCATGTTTCTGCAAGGGTGTGTTCTTTGCACATTTTTTGGGCACATTGCACGGCATAATGTTCTGGTTCAAGCTGAATGGTGCTGTGTTGAATAGCAAAATGATGCACTAGCACTTCGTGTGCTGCACTCAGTAAGGCTTCTGTATCTGTTTCAGGCAGATAGACAAGGTGCACGGTTAAGGCGTTTTCTTGCGTACTCATCGCCCAGATGTGTAGGTCGTGTATGGCGTGTACTTGGGGCAGATTAAGTAAAGCTTTTCTAACGGCTTCAAGAGAAATTGCGTGTGGTACACCGTCAAAACTAAGGTGTAAGGATTGGGTAAAGACCGACCAAGTAGCGGCAATAACGACGCCAGCAATAATTAAATTGATTGCACTATCCAGCCAATGAATACCTGTCGGATATCAACTGATTGGATAAGTTACAATTACCTAAAAGCCCAGCACCTGATTGCAGGTTGCAAGACAGAGATCATCGCCTTGTTGCCATTGGTGTTATTGAAATAGGGGTGATGGAAAAGTTGGCATTGAACTTGTGCTATATCGTCACTTTTTTAAGTCGACCACTTGTTTTATATGATGGACAGCATATTATAGTTGCCATGAAAAATAAATATGTTAAAGAAAAGGCGCTGACCGTAAAGAAATCATGCATTCTAAGACCATAAAAGGCGTTAAAATCTACAGTATTAAAAAAAATCGTTTTGTAAGGTTGGTGTTATGGCTCGAATAGAAAAATATGCAGTTCACTTGTTGGTGTGTTGTGCGCTTGCCATATCTGGTTCAGCACAATCAGCGGTGGGATTGCTTGCGCTTTACGACCAAGCACAATCGCAAGATGCGAAGTTGGCTCAGGCTAAGGCACAGTTAATGGCAGATCAAGAAGTGATTAATCAGGCCAAGGCGATTTTAATGCCGAATGTGTCAGCGCAAGCCGCTTATGTGCATAACGATTACTCTAAATCGGTATTTATGGCAGCAAAAGAAAACATTCAAGAAAAGCTTGTTGTCAATCAATCGCTATTCGATGCGAGTGCTTGGGCTCGTTATGACCAAGCCAAGAGTTTATTAACGCAAGCCAGCCTACAGTACCAACTAAGCGAACAAGACTTGGTATTGCGCTTAGCGCAGGCTTATTTTGATGTTTTGCGTGCGCAGCAGTTACAGGCGCTGGCAGTGTCGCAAAAAGCATCAACCGCCAAGCAAAGGGATCAAATTGCCGAAGGGGTGCATGTGGGGTTAACCAATCCAGTGGATTTGTTAGAAGTACAAGCGCGTTATGATCTTGCTGAATCGGATGAGATTAATGCTAATAATCAATTGAGTGTAGCGAAAGAAGCTCTAGCTCGAGTGATTCGTGCTGAGACGGTTCCTGTGTTAAAAAATATGGCGCTCAATACGAGCTTGCCGCCTTTGCCGGCTTCACCAACTTCATTGGCTACGCAATATGCAGGGCAAAATTTGACGGTATTATTAAATCGTCAAAAACTGAGTGTGAGTGAACATGAAGTGGATGCGCAGCGTGCGGGACATTACCCAACCTTGGCATTACAAGGAACGATTGTTAACCAAGATGGGGTGATGACGCCAGTACCGGGTGGTACATCGCCTTACCCTTACCAAACAAATAGTGTGGGGGTTACCTTAAACTTGCCTTTATATGCGGGCGGTATGGTAAGTAGCCAAGTTGCTAAAGCCGAGTATTTACGGACAGCTAGTCAAGAGGGGTTGCGTTACAGTCAAGAACAGGCAAATTTAGACATTCTTACTTTAGCAAAAACCATTCAACTAGCACAAAGTCGTTTGCAGGCGCTTCGTGCCGCTGTTAAATCGAATGCGGCTTTTTTAGAAGCGGCAGAAGAGGGAAATCGCGTCGGATTAAAAAACTTAGTTGATGTGCTGAATGCGCGTACACAGTTTGTAAAAGCAGAGCAGGATTTAGCCAATGCCTTATATGATGACGTGTTAAATCGCTTAAAGCTAAAATCAGCACAAGGCCAACTAAGCAAAGATGACTTAGCTGACTTAGAAGCGTACTTGCGAGAAGAGGGGTAAGTCATGCATATTTTTTCTAAAAATAAGCGCATCATTTTTGTATTGTTGATTGTCGTTTTGCTTGCAGGCTTAGCTGTAGCAAAGAAAGCAGCCAGTAATGCCGCTTTTGTTGCACCTGTTGTTGAACCAATTTTGGTTCAAGCGTTTCATGCTACGCTGTCGCATGTTCAGTTAACACAGCCAGCGCAAGTTAGCGTTCGTGCCGAAGTTGAACAGTTATTGAGTGCGCGCTTGACTGCGCAAGTTGTTGCTTTACCTGTAAGGGAAGGTGATCATGTGCAAACAGGCGATTTATTAGCGCAACTTGACGATAAGTCGTCTCGGGCTGATATGTCGGCCGCGGATGCCCAATTGGCGCAATATAAATTGGATCAAGTAAGTATTAAAGAGCAGGTCGAAGCGGCAAAGCTAGATGTGCAAGCACAAAAAGATACCTTAACGCGATTGAGTAAGCTAGCTGCCATTCGTGCAGCAAGTGAAGATCAAATTCAGCAACAACGCGTTCGTGTTGCGCAAGCCGAGCAGCGGTTAAGCGCAGCGCAGTCACAATATAAAGCTTATGATGCGCTGTTAAGTGCGCGTAAGAAACAAGCTGAAGCTGCACAAGGTGCGTTGAGTTATGTGCAACTTAAAGCGTTACAACCGGGCGTTGTCTCCGAGCGACTGGTGCAAGAAGGGGATATTGTTACCGCAGGAACCCCGTTAATTCGCTTGGTGGGTGAGGGCGATGCGCGACGATTATTAGTGCAGTTGCCTGTTGATGCCGTATCGCCTGTTGGCCTGGTATGGCAAGACAAACTTTATCCGCTTGTCGCTTGGCCCAGAGCTTCTAATCAGGGATTATTAACCTACGAAGCGCGTGTACATGATGCGAAACTGATTCCAAATCAGCAGCTAGCCTTGCCTTTGGCGCGCTATGATGGTCAGGGTATCGCCTTGCCTTCACAGTGTTTCATTCCACATTCCGATAAAAATGCACAAGTATTAGTCGACCATCAAGGGCAGGTTGAAGTTGTTCCAGTTGTGCTAGAAGCTGTTGGACAAGAAGGGGCGGTAACACTTAATCCACGTTTAGAGCAGCAAACGCTACTCTGCGCTTCTTCGGATGTGCTGATTCGTATTATGGCTGGACGTCACTATAAGGCAGTTGAATGATGTTTCTCTGGTTTTTCAATCGTCCTTGGTTAACAGGCGCGATGCTATTGTTGATGTCGATTCTGGGCGTGATCGGCTATCAGATTATGCCACGCAATCTGTATCCAGATGCCGAACGTCCACAGGTTATGATCATTACCCAGTTTCCAGGTGCATCAGCCGAGATAATGGCACAGCAAGTTTCTCGCACCATGGAGCGAGAATTGTATAGTTTGAGTGGTATTCGTTTGGTTCAAAGCACCAATCGAGATGGTTTCGCCGTGATTCGTACCGAATTTGGTTATGAAAAAGGCTTAAGTGCTGCGTTAGCCGATGTCACGAATGCCTTGGATCGTATTCGTGCTAAGTTACCTTCAGGTGTGCTGCCTTATTCGCTTTACCCTATGGGTAATTTTACGCCCCCTGCTTTGGTTTTATCGGTATCGCCTAAGCAGAGCTCTGGCTTAGATTTGGCACAAACACGTTATCTTGTCGAAAGTGATATTCGTCCTATGTTCCTAAAACAGCCTACAATCGCCAATGTTGAGGTTTTCGGTGGCTGGCAGTCAGGTATTCAGGTAGAAATTGATCCCAATAAGTTGGCAGCGCTTGGTTTAACAATCACCCAGGTCATGGATGCGTTAAAACAATGGCAGGCGCAATGGCCACTAGGTACGATGCTAGGTGATAAACAGTCTTGGACGGTAATCATTCCTGGTGAGAAAAAGCAAGTAGATCAGTTGGCAATGTTGCCCATAACAGCGCAACTCAACTTGGGGCAGGTCGCACACATAGCTTGGCAAGAACAAGACAGATATAGCAGCTATATTGGTAATGGTGCTGCGGGTATTGCTTTATCTATTCAACGCCCACCAGGTGGCACAATCGCGCAAGCTTATGAGGCAGCCATGCAGGTATTGCCCACTATTCAAGCGCGGTATCCACAACTTTCGATCAGCTTAACAGATACACAAATGGATATCGTGGTGCGAGCGAACAACAATATGTTCCATGCCTTATTAGAGGCCGTGTTGTTTGTATCGTTAGTCATGTTGATATTTTTAGCAAATTGGCGTGCGGTTGTGACTGCTTTGTTGTCTCTACCTCTGGTTTTCCTAGGAACTATGGCAATTTTGTGGCTATTTGGCAAAGAGTTAAATTTGTTTGTTACCACAGGGGTCATTCTTGCCTTAGGCATGTTAGTTGATGATGCGGTGGTGGTATTAGAAAATATCGAACGACATTTGGCTCATTTGCACGAAGATATTACCCTGGCTGTCACAAATGGCATGAAAGAGATTGTTTCTCCTGTGTGGGTGGGTAGCTTGGCTACGGTTGCCGTGCTGGCACCGCTTATGTTTGTGGGTGATTATACGCAAGCTGTTTTTAGTCACCTGGTTTTCCCTGTTGTCGTTGCAGTGTTTGTTTCTTATTTGGTTTCGATTACGTTTATTCCGCGCTTAGTCTGGTTTTGGTATCGCAATGGTATCCCTAAAAAAACTAAGTTAGAAGTTGCTTTAGAGACGCATTATCAGCGGAGATGGGCGCCTTTAGGTGCGACTTATGTGCGGGCGCTTAATTGGGTGATGGTTGGTCGGTGGCGAAAATGGTTCGCTGTCGTTCTTGCCTTTGTTTTGCTGGTTATTAGTGCCAAAATCGTTATGCCGACCATTGGTGAAGATGCCTTGCCAGCATCAGATATGGGTATTGTGCAAATGCGCGTTCGCTTTGGTGAGCAAGATAAAGTCGCTGAGATTGAACAAAAGTTGCTCCCCGTTTTGTCTGAGCTAGACCATGATCCGCTAATGGTGCGTTATGGCGTTACCATCGGCGCTGAAGCAGGTGTTACGTCGTTGGGGAGTGGTGCTCTGGCATCGGAAGTATCCATTATTGCGCATTTTGTGTCGCGCTTAGAGCGCGATAAGACGAGTTGGGATATTGCTGATACCTGGCGTAAGCGGTTGGCGCAAATACCAGGGGTGATTGCTGTAGACACCTACGATTTTGGTAACACCATGAATAGCACCATTAAAGCCCCGATCACCTTGCGTTTGTCTAGCGATGATTGGCATAACTTGCCTCAAGCGGCCGATGCGGTGTTGGCTGCTGTGCAGCAGGTGCGCGGTGTTACTTCTGTTTCTAGTAACTGGTCTGGTTATAGTCAGCAAGCACAGTTAATATTGAAGCCAGAGCAAATGCTTAAATTAGGGCTAACACCCGACAAGCTGGTAGCACAACTACCTTTACAAGGCACCAACGTTGCTTCACTGAGTCGTTGGCCAGCAAGTGATGCACTCGCTGTGCGCGTTGTTTTAACGCCCGCTTATAGCCAACAGCCGCAAGGACTGCTTGCTTATCCTGTACAACTACCAGCGGGCGGTACGGTACCATTAAGTGCTTTAGCGGATATGCAAATAAATCAGCAACCGATGCTGTTAGCAACGGATCAGCTTAAATACACATTAGACGTGCTCGTGTATCGAGATCATCGCCCCTTGAGTCATTTGCTTGCAGATATTAACCAGTCACTACAAACCCTAACCTTACCTACAGGTGTTACTTGGTATGAAGCGGGAGATAATGCACAAGGTGCTGATGCAAAAGCACGGATGATGCGTGGGTTGGCAGTAGGTGTTTTGTTGTTAACCGTGATTTTGATTGCCGCATTTAGTAGTGTGCGCATGGCGTTATTGACTGTTGCTGTCTTGCCGCTGTCTGTCATTGGTGCATTTTGGGGGTTAATGTTTTTTGGTAAATCATTCGCCTTACCAGCATTATTGGGGATAATCCTTTTATTCTCGATTATTGTTAAAAATGGCATTTTGCTGATGGAGTTCATTCATAGTCGCGAAAAACAAGTATCGCCACTTCAGGCGGCACAAGAAAGTATTGGGTTGCGCTTTCGTCCCATTTTAATGACCGCAATGGCAACCATCGCTGGCATGATTCCCATTGCTTTAGAACGCTCGATCGGTTTAGAGCGTTTGTCTCCCTTGTCTGATGTAGCGATTTTTGGTTTACTGGTGGGTACAGTGTTAAGTCTGCTGTTTTTACCTATGCTGTATTTGTGGCGCACCAATAATCACTAATACATCGTTTGTTTGCGCCATGCTAAGCGCCAGTTTGATGGGCTTTTGTATGGTTGCGAATAATTAATTTATTTGATTGACTACACATAACACATCATCCATGCGACAAATTGACGCAGTCTGTTCATTTCTATTTTTTGAATATAGCACAATAACTTAATGCTTTCATTTTGTTAAAGCCTATCATAGCGCGCCTTCAGGTGTCTTAACGCGCCGCAATAAGTTTATTTTATAGAGCTTGTAAGAAAAAATGAATTTTCTATATTGAATAAAATTGTTGATAATGCAAGGGTATTAAATTCATTACTTTCACTTTGGAGTCAAGAAATGGACATAGTTGGTCTTTTCCCGACATGGTATGAGCCAGGCGTGGGAAGTGCTTGGGTGGTGGGCATTATGTCAACCGTTCACGTATTATTCTCACACACCTCTGTTGGGGCAGCCGTATTTTTTATGGCGTTAGCGACGATTGCTTACCGTCAAAACAAACCCGAGTTGTTAGAGTTCGTTAAACGATATGGTTTGTTCTTGCTTGTGTTTTCTTACATTCTCGGGTCTATTACAGGGCCTGGTATTTGGTTCTCAACTACCGTTGCCAGTCCGCGGGGCATCTCGGCGTTAATTCACAGTTTTGTGTGGAAGTGGGCGACAGAGTGGGTCTTCTTTATGATCGAAGTCGTTGGTGTTTATGCTGTCGTTTATATGGTAGGCAAAGTCGATCAGCGTACGCACTTACGCATGACGATCATTTTGGGTTTGGCTGCTTATGCTACTATGTTGATTATTTTGGGTATTTTGTCGTTCATGATGTGGCCAGGTAAGCCAGAGTGGTTTGTTGAAGGCGGTTACCTGAATGGCTTCTATGGAGCGAACACCTTTGCTCAGCTAGCGATGCGCACGATGTTTATGTTCGCGATAACTGCAGTTGTGGGTAGTATCGTTACCGCAGGCTTTACTGATATCGAATTCCGTCGTCGTATGAATCGTTGGTTAGCAGCGATTGGTATTGTGGGTGTCGTTGCTGGTGGTGCCTTATTCCAATGGTATCTGAATACCTTGCCTAACTACGCACACTTGGTAATGGAAAACCGTTTACCCGTTTGGTTTGCGCCAAGTTTATATGCAACGCTTGGTGGTATGTTGGTTTACTTTGTTGCGATGTTAATAACGCCGCGACTGATTACAACCCTCGTTGCTGTCACAGCGACAATTTCAATGTTGGTTTTTGGTTTGTGGCCAGAAGAAGTCGCTCGTGAATCTATGCGTAAGCCTTTTGTGGCGGGTCAGTATGTTTACTCTAACCAAGTTATTGCGCGGGATGTGCCGGGCTTAGGCATTAAGAGTGAGTTGCCTGTATTGGAAGATAAAGGTATTTTGAAAACACACATCTTTATTCCAGATCGTTTACGTCAGGTGACACCTGAAAACAAGATTGAAGTCGGTCAAACTTTAGCAACAATTTTGTGTACCAACTGTCATAGCTTAACGAATACAGGTGTACGCCCAATGGCGCGTTATTTTGGTGGTAATCAAAATGTGTCTGAAATAAAACGATATTTGTTGGGTGCTTTAGCAACAGGTAATACCTTGTATATGCCGCAGATTCCGCTGAAAGATGATGAAGCTGAAGCTTTAGCAGCTTACTTAGCTCAATTAGGAGGAGCACATTAATGGATGTTCAAGCTTTATACGCATTGCGTGATGTGGCGGGTGTGCCGACACACCCAGTCGTATTTTTAATTTTAGGCGTGGTGACTTGGGCGTTGCACATTGCAGCCGTTCAAATCATGATGGGTGCTTCGGCATTAACTTTGTGGGGGGCGTTAAGTCAAGATGCGAAACGTCGCCGTTTAGCACAGTCGATGTTGCCAGTATCTAAGTTCATGTTGTCGTTGGCCGTATTTTTGGGTGTTGCGCCTTTACTATTTGTGCAGGTGATTTATGACCCTTTTTGGTACACCAGTAACGTGCTATCGGCATGGTGGGTAATTGGCTTTATTGTTATTTTGACTGTTGCAGCATTGCTAAATATGGTTTTTTATAACAATAACAAATCATTAGGTACTACATTGAAAACAACATGCCCAGGCGCGATGGTTTTGTCGATCGTATTGTTACTGGTTGTGGGCTTTATTATGCATGTGCTGACTTACCAAATGCTGTTACCAGAACAATGGATGAGTTGGTATGCGCCTAATGGGCAATTAGATACCTCAGGTAAAGTATTGCACGCTTATAGCTTGCCACGTTTCTTGTTTTTCATTAGCTTAAGTGCGCCAGTTGTGGGTGCGGTTTTGGTTGGTTATCAACGTTATTATCGTCCACGTTTGGGCGATGAAACGGCCAATATGTCTGCTGCCTATTTAGATTGGGTCGGTGCATTAGGCATGAAGCTAATTACTTTTGGTGGTGTGTTAAGCGTTGCCTTAGGTGCTTGGTGGATGTTAACGCTGCCAGAAACTATGACCTTTTTTGCAGGCTCAATTTGGATGTGGATTGGCTTAGTCAGTATGCTGTTGTTCGTTGCATTTGCACAATGGGTGCGTAGCCATATGAACACAGGTTGGGCGTATGCAGTATTGCCTGTAGGCGCAGTGTTGGTGATTATCTTAGCCATTGCTAAAGAGGCATTGCGTTGGGGGGTGCTCTATGGGGTACATGGCTACAATGTGATGGACTACAAAATTAACATGGACTGGTATAGTACCATTATGTTCTTTGTTACATTCTTGGTTGTTGGTGGGTTAACAATAACTTACATCGTTTTGGTCGCTTGGCATGCAGGGCAAACTAAGGGGGTGTACACACCATCAGCCGCAATTACTAAAGTGGGTCGTTATGCACTTTGGTCGATTGTACTGTTTATGGTGCAGTTCTTTGCTATCGGTTTTTATGTGTGGATGCGATAAGGAGTTAATGATGAAAAAAACAATATTCGTTTCTGTATCCCTATCGCTGCTTTCAGTTTTTAGCCTGTCTAGTGCTTATGCTGTTTCTGGTGGTATTACCTTGCCAGAAAATGACAAACTACGTGCTGAATATCCTGCGGTATCAGGCAAAATGTTGGCCGATAATTGCTCGGCGTGTCATGGTACTTTGGGTGCTGAATTTAACGAGGGCATGCCACCTTTAGCAGGTATGAGTAAGGATAGTTTTATCAAATTGATGAAAAATTATCGCGCAGATGTACATCCTTCAATTGTGATGCACGATGTTGCTTATGTCTTTTCTGACGCAGAAATTGAAGCAATGGCAGATTATTTTGCATCTCAAAAAGCGGAAGAATGGACGCAAGAAAATTGGAACCACTCAGTTGTTGGGGGAGCACGTTAATGAAACAAATGACGCGTAGAGATATCATTAAATTATTTGGCGCATCGGCGCTTTCAATGGGGTTGTTGGGTGCAAGTGGACGTGCTTTTGCCAGTAACAGTGCCCACATTGTTATTGTGGGCGGTGGCGTTGGTGGTGCAGCTGCAGCAAAATATATGCGTTTGCAAAATGCCGATGTACGTATCACGATTATTGAACCTAATCCGCAATATATTTTTTGTCCAGGCAGTAATGAAGTTGTAGCAGATTTTGCTACCTTAGAAAGTCTTACGGTAGATTACAGCACACTTAAAAGCCGTTATAGTGTGAATGTGATTCAAGATAAAGCTACTGAAATTAACTATTCAGCAAAAAGCATTAAACTTGCCAAAGGCGATGTTGTTGCATATGACAAGTTGATTGTTTCTCCTGGTCCTGATTTTAATTACGAGGCTGTCGCTGGTTTTAATCGCGCGTTAGCGGAAAGCGACTTCCCTGCGGCATGGCACGCAGGTCCACAGACCCTAACCTTGCGTAATCAGATTAACGCATTACCCCAGGGTGGAACGATTTTGATTTCTTCACCAGAAGACCCATATCGTTGTCCACCTGCACCTTATGAACGTGCCTCTTTTATTGCTAATAAGCTAAAACATACGAATCCGACAGCCAAAATTATCATTTTGGACGCGAAAGATGACTTTATTTTTCATGATATCTATTTAGATTACTGGAAAAAAGAACATGGTATGGGGTCAGCAACATCGCGTATCGAATGGGTGCCACGTAAAGCTGGCGGGCAGGTTGTTGCGTTAGATGCGGCATCTCGTACGCTCAAAACCGCGGATGGCCAACACTATCATGGTGATGTCATTAATATTATTCCTAAAGAAATGGCTGGATCATTTGCACGTTTGAATGGGTTAGCACAGGGTGACTGGTGTCCTGTTAACTCAAAAGACTTTTCAAGTAAACGCGATAAAGATGTGTATGTGATTGGTGATTCTGCTGCCGCAGACCCTATGCCAAAAACTGGGTATATTGCGAGCAACCAAGCTAAAGTAGTGACACAAGCTATTCAAGCGGAATTAACAGGTAAGGAAGTCGGTACCCCATTTATTACCAATAACTGTGTTGCGATGGCAGCAGAAGATTGGGGGATGACGGTGGCAGAAACCTTCCGTTTTGCGGGAAATGATAAACCTTATGAAGAGGCATACGTGCTGTCTGACCCAACAGAAAATCCTTATCTTCGCCATATCCGTGCTGAACTAGCAAAGAACTGGCAACGTACTTTCCGTAAAGATATTTTTAGCTAAGAGGTCGACATGAAATATTCTGTATTAACAGCTGTGTTGGCTGTTCTATTAGGGGCTTCGCTATCGGCACATGCTGAGCATAAAGAGGCTGTATCTGTAAAGCCTTGGGGTGTGGCGGCGTTAAAGCAAACTTTAGAAGAAATGCCTAAGGGAGATATTGCTCGTGGTGAGAAGCTGCAAGGCGATGCCTTATGCATAACATGTCATGGCGATAAAGGCATTGCTGAGTCACGTAATGCACCAACGCTAGCAGGCAATAATCTTCACTACCTTTATAAAACGTTGCTCGACTATCAATCTGGTTTGCGCAATGAAGGTAATGGTAAAGCTGATGCCATGTGGGCAATTACACAACCAATGACGAAACAAGATATGGCTGACTTGGCTGCTTATTATGCGACGCAAAGTGCTCCAGCAAGATCTGCTACGCCACCATTGACGACGGCTAGTATTGAACGATTGGTGCGTCATGGTGATCCCAGTCGTTTAATTACGCCTTGTGCGAGTTGTCATGGTGCAAAAGGTGAAGGCGGCGTGAATGAAACGCCATCATTAGCTGGTCAAGAGGCTTATTACTTTGAGCGGACAATGAAAGCTTATAAGCAGGGAACGCGACAAGCAGACACGAATGGTGCAATGCAGTTTTTTGCGCATAAGTTAACAGATGAGGAAATTAAGGGATTGGCTGATTACTATGCAGCAATTCCCAACAATAAAAAAGCAAAATGATGTTTTCTTGCTTCTTTTACAACGCCCCAGTTTTGCTGGGGTTTTTGCATTTAATGTACGCAAAAAGTCTAGGGTGCCTCTAAAAAACAAAATGGGAAGTCTAAAAACTGGCGAAGCGAGGTTTTTAGAAGTTCCCTCTATTAGTTCGCTAGTCTATGCGTGGTATCATTAGGCCAAAGTGTTACTGATGGATTGCTGCAACATGTTTTCTACTGCTTACGGGCTGTTACAACGTTTATTTTCTCGTTATGGCTTAATTGTTTTATTGTTGCTTATTCAAATTTCAATGAGTCTGATGGATATGCACGATGATATTCGCCAACATTTACCATGGGAACATTTAACGAATAACTTGGCGCTTTCTCTATTGTCTTTTTTTAGTATCGTGTTGCTTGCTTGGCAGTTGCGTAACAAAGAAGATGATATTGCACAACTCAACCAAGAAATTAGCGAAATAAAACAAACCCTAGGACAACAAACGCAACAGGCTGCGCGTTTAATGGGGGAATTGTCGCAAATTATCCATCAACAATTCGCCGATTGGCAACTGACCGACACCGAAAAAGAGGTTGCCTTACTATTGCTTAAGGGGTTGAGCTTAGAAGAGATCGCTCAAGTAAGAGGGCGTGCAGAAAAAACCGTGCGTCAACAGGCCTCTGCCATTTATACTAAGACAGGATTGGCAGGAAGACACGCATTATCTGCCTACTTTTTCGAAGACTTATTAGGAAATTAAGAAGTGCAATCGATTCAAAGTATCAAGAAAAAAGCATGGTGGCGCATAGCGATTATCACCTTGTTTATGTCGTTGTTATTGGGAACGTCGCAGTATTTTTATCAATTAACGTTATTTTTTTAAGTGCCGATGATGCACAAGGTTTACGAGATGCGCTACTTTTTTCGGTATTAATGGTTGTGCTCGCTACCCTGATTACTGGCGCAGTTATGTATCCCTTATTGGTTCGGTTAACGCAAGATTTGGCAAGGCAATCTCAAGCGGTTTTGCAAGGTAATATCGAACTATTAGAAGTGATGGGCGAGGCGATTGCACGTCGCGATGCTGATACGCATATTCATAATTATCGCGTGACTTTACGCCAATTAGTGGCGGATAAGTTTGTTTTTTCTTAACTAAAAGTAATAAAGATTATGATACAAGATAAGCCACTTTCTTCATGTCCACAAGGGGGATTGTGGCGTGCTTTTTTACTCGCTGGAGCAACGCACGGTTGGTCTCGTGCTGTTATCGAAGATATGTCAGAACAAGTGTGGACCTATCGAGATTTGTACAACCGTGCCATTTCGCTACGCACTTTATGGCAAAGTCAGCCGAAAAACACGCCGATTGGATTTTTATTACCATCGCATCCAGAAACCTTGTCTGCTTTATTCGCTGCTTGGTCAGAGCATCACGTCGCGGCAGTATTAAACATTACTGCTGGTGTTGCCGGGATACAAGCGGCATGTCAGGTAGTCGGATTAACATTGGTGGTGTCATCAAGAAAATTCTTGGAGGCGGTTAATGCGCAAGCACTACCGAGCACTTTACCAGAGGTACAGTGGTTATTTATTGAAGACATAGAACAACAGCCCGAGTTAATCGAAGTAGACATGGCAATTGCGCAAACCATTCTTCCCGATGATGAAGCGGTGGTGTTGTTTACTTCTGGTTCGGAAGGCTCGCCGAAAGGTGTTGCTTTATCGCACAACAATTTATTTATTAACATCGAGCAGACTTGCGCACAACTCGATTTTTTGCCGAATGATCGTTTCTTTATTGCCTTACCATTGTTTCACTCTTTTGGATTAACTGTAGGATGTTTGTTGCCTTTATTAAAAGGCTATTATGTCGTGCTGTATCCCAGTCCTTTATTGGTAAAGCAAATTCCTAAAGCCATTAAAGCTAAACAGTGCACGGTATTGTTTGGCTCTAGCTCCTTTTTTAGTCAATGGGGTAGAAGTGCAGATGACGATGATATGGCATCATTGCGTTATGTTATTGCTGGCGCTGAAAAGCTGCAGCCAACTGTACGCACGTATTGGCAAAATCGTTTTTCAATTCCGATTTTAGAGGGGTACGGTGTTACAGAAACCGCACCAGTAATTGCCGTAAACACCTTGGAAAATAATAAAGTCGGCAGTGTCGGGCAATTAATTCCAATGATGCAAGCCGCATTTTCTCCTGTAGATGGCTTGGCGGTTGGCGGTCGGCTGCATGTCTCTGGACCTAATGTTATGCTCGGTTATTATTTAGCGGAAGCACCGCAAAGACTGTCGCCCGTTCCCTCTCTTTTGGGGGCACCTTGGTACGACACAGGTGACTTGGCTTGTATGAATGATGACGGCACGTTGACGATACTTGGCAGACAAAAACGATTCGCTAAAGTAGGTGGTGAAATGGTTTCGTTGGCGGTAACTGAAAGTTTGGCGCAACATCTTGATCCAGAAGGACAACATGCTGCCGCAGCCGTTGCCGACCCTCAGCGCGGTGAGCGTATTGTATTGCTGACAACAAACCCACACTTGTCTCGAAGCTTGTTAGCAGAAGTAGCGAAACAGCAACAGTTGCCAGAAATTGTGTTACCGCGCGCCTTCTTGGTGGTCGAAAAATTGCCCGTATTGGCTAGCGGTAAATTAGACTTAGCCGCATTAGCTAGTCTGGCAATGCAAGCGTAATGTCGGTTGTGGGAGTAACTGAGCAGGTTAAAATCGTTTGCTTAGGTAAGGTCAAAATAGGCTGGTTTCGCCATTGAATTTGTCCACTGACTAATTTGGCGCAGCAAGCACCGCAGACGCCAGCACGGCAACTATAATTCATATCGATACCAGCTTCCTCTAATGCGTCAAGCAAGCTCGCTTGTCCTTTCCAGGGGATAGTTCCTATCCCTTCAATGGTAATGCTGATTGATTGCGTCATAAATGATCTGTATAAATGGCTTTTGAAATTTCTTATTATACGCGTTAGTGTTGATCATGCTAGAATCAAAATTGCATCACCTAAGGAGTTTTATTGAATGAAAGTGTCTTTCTTTGTCGGGGCGCTAGCGCTTGTGACCGTGCAGTTGGCTATGGCTGCGCCCATTAAACCACAGAAAATAAATGAAGCGATGGTGTACACCATTAGCGGTAAAAGCTATCAGCAAGCAAGAGAAGATTTGAACGCAGCCATTGAAGAGCGTGGTATGGTAATTAGTGCTGTTTCGCATGTTAAAGACATGTTAGATAGAACGAGTGCCGATTTGGGTTACAAAACCAATGTTTATGACACAGGTGGTGAGACGTTGTTGTTTTGTAAGGCAGACTTGTCTCAGGCGATGATGCGAGAAAACCCACATAATATCGCGCTTTGTCCTTATGGTATTTCTATTTATACTTTGCCAAATGAGGCCAATAAAGTATTTTTAAGCTATAAAATACCGCCAAGTATGAAAATATACCAACCGATTCATCGTTTGCTAGATGATATTATTCAAAGTGTTGCGGAGTAAGACATGGAGCAACAAATAACCGACTTGCTTACACAAGCGTTGTTACCTACGTTTATTGAAGTCGATAACGAAAGCTACCTGCATTCAAGTGGCAAGGGTGGTCATTCGCATTTCAAAATTACCCTAGTGAGTGACGCTTTTGTAGGTAAAACACTGGTTGCTCGTCATCGCATGGTGCAATCGGTGATTAAAGCCACTACCGATGGCGTTGTTCATGCATTGGGGATTCACACTTACACGCCAGAAGAATGGCAATCACGCGGCGGCGTGGCGCCCGATAGCCCAACATGCGCTGGTCACAAAGGGCATTAAGGGTTAAACCAGAAAATCAATCATTGCGTCTAAGCCGCGATGATTGAGTACGGTGTCGGCAGCCGTTTGCACCGTTGGTTTGGCGTGGTAGGCAACAGATAAGCCAGCATCTTGCATCATGCGTAAATCGTTGGCGCCGTCACCTACAGCAATAGTCTGGTTATTACCAATTTCTAATTGATCACACAGCTCAAGCAAGAATGTGCGTTTCGCTTCAGCACCAATAATCTCACCTAGCACTTTGCCGGTTGTGTGTGCATTGGGATCGAAGTCGAGCTGATTCGCTCGGGTAAAGTCTAACCCCAAACGTGCTTGCAAGCGATCGGTAAAGAAGGTAAAGCCGCCAGAAACTAAAGCGAATTTAATTTCTCGTTGTTTTAGATAGGCAATCAGCTGTTCAGCCCCCTCATTCAGTTGCAAGCGTTCGTGGTAAACGGCTTCTAATGCCGATAATGGCGTACCTGCAAGCAATGCAACACGCTGAGTTAACGATTGCTCAAAGTTTAATTCCCCACGCATTGCTGCTTCGGTAATTTCGCTGATTTTGTCTTTAATGCCTAAGTGTGCGCCAATTTCATCAATACATTCGATGTTAATTAAGGTTGAATCCATGTCTGAAACAATTAATTTGATTTGGCTACCATCGAAACCGTCTGGCAGGAGATTAAGATCCCAGTTTGATGCGGCACGCGCTGCTGTTAACAATTCATTGCTTGGACTGCTTTCTAGCGCAATACGATGATGGTGTTCGATAGGCTGCGCCGTTTGTCCAAAATAGTGCGTTAATAATTGTTGTTCGTGTGCGCTTAATGTTGGGCGATGAATAACCAACGTTGCCATAGCTTGTTTCCTATTTAAGACGAGTTTGTTAGGGTTATTTTACCCGTTTTTTGTGATCTGCTCTATGCGCGTTGCCGACAACTTGTCAGTTAAGCTAAGGCGACTGGGAAGTAAATAGCCAAGCCAACCAATATTCAGCAGTAAAAGATTTAAGATGGCGAATATAAATCGGGTTAACACCGCTTTTGTTGTCAAAGTCTGAGAGTCGACACCAACCACCCTAAGTTTCCATGCGCGCATACCGATTGTTTGCCCACCTTTTTTCCAACTAACTAAATAATAGGCGCTAATGAGGAGTACCCATGCAATTTGAAAAAATAGGCGAAGCGTCTGATCTTGTTCGTAATGCGATCCTGCGATGACTAAAAAAAGTGCCGATAAGGCAACACTGAGTGCACCAAGAATGAGCATGTCATAAATAAAGGCAGCGTTAACCCATAAAAAAAGGCGCATGGCACAATCCTAGTAAAAAAATTACAATAGGGTCATTGTAATGTAATTTAGGTTAGGGCGATGAATATCCCTTATGGTGTATTATCTAGTGTATGGGTATGGGCATGTTGGACGATTGCTGCACTCTCTTTGTTATGGGCGATAGCGAGCGCACCTTGGCATAAAGTCAGAAAAGACTGGGTAGCGCAGGCTGTGTTTGGTGCAGCGGTATTTGTTGTGTTTGCCTTGTGGAGTATTAAGGCTTCTATTGGTCCAGGGCTGGGTTTTCATTTCTTGGGCGCAACGGTTTTAACGCTAATGTTTGGTTGGCAATTTGCGCTAGTGGCTTTGGCGTTAGTGTTAAGTTTAACAACGTTTTTAGGTGGGGCAGGTTGGGATGCGTGGGGCGCTAATTTTGTTGCTTTGGCAATTACCCCAGTAATGGTTACTTGGTGGGCGTTACGCTTGTCTTACCATTATTTGCCACGTAATTTCTTTCTTTATGTTTTTCTTAATGCTTTTTTGGTTGCTGCCTTTGCCATGTTAGTAAGCGTGGTCGTATTGAGCGGTATTTTGATTGGCGGTGATGTTATTAGCTGGTCGCGCTTGTCTTACCAGTTTTTACCCATGCTGCCAATGATGATGGGGCCAGAAGCGTTTGTAAATGGTTTTATTATGACCGTATTGGTCGTGAATCGTGTCGAGTGGGTAAGTACCTTTACCGATGAACAGTATATCCATGGTAAATGAGTAAGTTTAATGTTGTGCTTTGTTATAAATGTCTTGAAAAGGTCATAAATAATCCTTATAGTAAGGATAGTAGCTTAATCAATCACTAAGGAGTGACATCAATGGGAAAACGTATTTTCCTTTTTCTATTAACAAACGTACTTGTTATTGCTGTGGCAATGCTGGTATTGAACTTGTTGGGTGTAGGCAATCTGCGTGATGGTCATGGTGGCATGAATCTTGGCAGTTTGGCTGTGTTTGCCTTGGTATGGGGATTTGCAGGTTCTTTTATCTCTTTAGCAATGTCTAAATGGATGGCGAAGCAGTCAGTTGGTGCGGTGGTGATTACTAATCCAGCAACACCAACAGAGCGTTGGTTGCTGGAAACGGTAAAACGTCAAGCGCAAAAAGCGGGCATTGGTATGCCAGAAGTGGCCATATACGAAAGTCCAGAACCAAATGCTTTTGCTACGGGCATGACAAAAAATAGCGCACTTGTTGCAGTGTCGACAGGTTTGCTTGAACGCATGACGCAAGATGAAGTTGAAGCGGTATTAGGCCATGAAGTGGCACACGTTGCGAATGGCGATATGGTGACGATGGCTTTATTGCAAGGTGTGTTGAATGCTTTTGTGATTTTCTTCGCAAAAATTATCGCAAATATTGCAGACAACTTCTTCCGTTCGGCAGATGATGAAGGCGGTACGAGCTGGGTATTTATTGTTGTCGACTTGGTAATGAACATTGTTCTTGGCATTTTGGCAAGTATGGTTACTGCATGGTTTAGTCGTTACCGTGAGTTCCATGCCGACGAAGGCGGTGCTTATTTGGCGGGTCGAGAAAAAATGATCGCTGCATTGCGTCGTTTGGCGACCATGCAACCAGGTCAATTACCTGATCAAATGGCGGCTTTTGGTATCAGCAGTGCGGGCACTTTATCTATGTTGTTCCACACGCATCCGCCATTAGAAGAGCGTATTGCTGCATTAGAAGCAAAACAGTCATTTAGTTTGGCTTAATCGCTGGCTTAACTAGCCGGTCATAATTAAAGCGGTGGCGCGATTCAAAGCACCACCGCTTTTTTTATCGCAAAGTGTTTTTATCGACAGAGGATTGGTTGCCATGAAATTACAAATAGTATTGAGGTTTTAATGGGTAATTTAATGCATGGTGTCCGTATCATTACGTCGGAGTATTACCAATTAAAGACAATAACTGTTCGTAGTCCCTCATTGATTCTTGTTTTACAAGGGCAAAAAAACTGATTGGGTTGAATGAAACGATTGTCGTTAATTCTGATCAAGCAGTAATGATTGCTAAAGATACTAAATGGGATGTAGTCAATGATCCAAATGGTTCAAATATCTATGAAGCGATTGCATTGTCAATGAGCGATGAGCTGATTGCGTCGTTTTATTCGAAGCTATTAAATACATCTCAGCAAGTTGTTTCTACCGCAATGACAATTTTTGCAAGTGAGCTACTCTCTGAGCAATTGTTAAGAACATTGCCTTCCACAGGGGGCAGAAGTATTTCCGATATGATGTTGCAACATAGAATACAAGAAGTGTTGCTGTGCTTACATGAAATGGGTTACATATTTTCTCCTAGTTTAGATGTATCTCTTGTAACACAAATTCGTTCAGTTGTTATGGAACGCCCTAGTTCACAATGGGATGTAAAATCTTTAGCAAATCATTTTCATATGAGCGAATCTACATTGCGCCGTCGAATGCCGCAAGATACTACTGTGGCCGCATTAATTAAAGAAACACGACTTGAGCTTGCATTGGGTTTATTACAGACTTCCCCATTATCAATTGGTGAGGTTGCAGACTATTGTGGTTGGTCATCCCATAGTCGTTTTACAGATAGTTTCCAAAAACGTTGGGGTGTAACGCCAAGTGTGGTACGTTCGCGATTGAAAGAATTAGGCTAGTAACTGACAGTTTTTCGTTAACGGATTAAGGCTGAATCAATTTACATTGTTAGCATATTGTAAAAAGGAAACGCTACGATGAAGTTGATACTATTAAAAGTTGCTATTTTGATCATTGGGTTGAACTGTAGTGTATATGCAAAAGACTTTTCTTTGATGAGTGATAGCATTAAGCCTAATGGTAGGTTAACGAATAAACAAGTTTTTAGTGGCTTTGGATGTTCAGGAGATAACGTATCGCCCGCTTTGTCTTGGAAAAATCCACCGAAGGGAACAAAAAGCTTTGCCATTACCATGTATGATCCTGATGCGCCAACAGGTTCAGGTTGGTGGCATTGGGTGGTTTATAACATCCAGCCTAGTGTGAGCCATTTGGTTGAAAATGCGGGCGATTCAAATAGTAAAGATTTGCCAATAGGCTCTATTCAAGGTAGAAACGACTTCGGTAGTGTTGGCTTTGGTGGAGCTTGTCCTCCAGTAGGAGATAAACCGCATCGTTATCAATTTACTATTTATGCGCTAAATGTTGAGAGGATAGCAGTACCAGAAAATGCATCACCTGCTTTAATAGGCTATATGATCCACATGAACAGTTTAGGATCTTCTAAGCTGCAAGCAAAGTATGGGCGTTAGTTTTAAGGGCTATTTATGAGTGATATTTGGGATGCAACCAACTATGATGCTGAGAGACGCCGGTTGGTTTATTGTTTTGACGAGTTTTATGGGACAGCTGCCGAGCTTGTACATCATTTTTGCGCAACAGAACCCAAAGTATTAGACTTAGGTGCTGGTACAGGTATTTTATCTGCTGCTATTCTTGAGAGAGTTCCTCTAGCGAAATTGCATTTATTAGATGCCTCATCAGAAATGCTAATTCAAGCGAATAATAGATTCTCGGATGCACAGAAAAAGAGCTCCGTGCAGTCTTTAGTGGTTCAATTGTTAACAGAACCATTGCCTTTGAGTTCGTATGATGCCATTGTTTCGGCGCTGGCGATTCATCATTTGTCAGATGATGAGAAAAAATCTCTTTATGCTAGCATTTATGCATTATTGAAGCCTAATGGGATTTTTATTAACGCAGATCAGGTTTTAGGGAATACGCAAAGGCAGCAGCAGTTGTTTGAATCTGTACACCTTAGACGAGCTAGAGCGCTAGGTAGTTCGGATGATGAAATTAATCGGGCTATGCAAAGAATGACCTATGATCGCTGTACATCACTTCAAGTACAACTTAATTGGTTAGAAGTAATTGGTTTTCGCGAAGTGGATTGTTACTTTCGTTCGTTTCGATTTAGTGTGTTTGCTGGTATTAAATAGTGTTTAGTTGTAACGATAAATTGGAGTAATTTTATGATAGAAAAACAAGTTGCTGAAGCTTTTGCGGAAGCGTGGATCACAGCATGGAATAACCATGATTTAGATGCTGTCCTATCTCATTATGTCGATGATTTTGAAATGCAATCGCCGTTTATTGTCCGTATTACAGGCGAAGGCTCTGGAAAGCTTACAGGTAAAATGGCTGTCAGGAATTATTGGGAAGCGGCGCTTAAGTTAATGCCAACCTTGCATTTTGATTTAATTACGACTTTGATTGGTGTTGATAGCGTAACGTTATATTATATGGGTGCTAAAGGGTTGTCCGCAGAAACTTTCTTTTTTAATGAGCATGGCAAAGTAGTAAAAGCTTTTGCACATTATGAATAGTGCTTTAATATTAACTTGCGTCTATGGAGCAATGCGCAGCCATTCGACATATTGCAGGCTTAAAAGCACACCAGATGATTACCCATAATGACGCACTATTTAAGCGTTGGGTAGGTGCTGGTTTGGTGGTGAGCTTGTTGGGGTTGATGAATCAAATACGATAATCTTGACACTTTGGTCAAAAAATGGTGTGGTAAATTATTTGGATTTTTCAGATACTCAACTCGCACAGTATTAGTTTTTAATAAATAGTTCATTGGAAAAGTATATGCGGGACAATAACATTTTGGCAGTAAATGCTATTGAAGTATTACCATGCACAACCACTACTATTTATCCAGAGCCTTTTGCTTCGCTCATGGTAGGTAGAGAAAAACGTCGACTTGGCGATTTTTTTGGTCTTAAAAATTTTGGCGTTAACCTTACATATCTGGCTCCAAAAGCAATTTCTGCACTCCGACATGCTCATTCAAAACAAGATGAGTTTGTTTATGTTTTACAAGGTTATCCTACGCTGCATACTGATAAAGGTCCGATTCAACTCTCTCCGGGAATGTGTTCGGGTATGCGAGCTGGCTCGGGTCAGGCTTATAGCTTAAGTAATGAAACAGCCAGTGAAGTCGTCTATCTAGAAATTGGTGATCGAGCGCCAGAAGATGAGGTGGTCTATCCTGATCATGATCTTAGGGCGTCATTTATAAACGGTAATTGGAAATTTTCACATAAGGATGGAACACCTTATTAATTGCTCTATGAATGTCATAGCTAATTTTTTGATCATTACATTTAAGGAGATTTTAGTGTCACAGCCAGTGTTTGTCTTAGCACAGTTCAACGTAAAAGACTTTCCAAAGTACTTCGAGCACTATGCTTCACTAATGAGCGCGG
>JAEMQD010000066.1 GCA_022759035.1 Thiotrichales bacterium | reverse complement strand
AAATAAAGTCGGGAACGCTAAAAACGAGCAAAGCGAGGTTTTTAGCGGTTACCTATTCTGATTACCTAATTTATGTAACCGACGCTCTAACGCACGCAAACTGAGTGCCTCTGCCAAATGACTGGTTTGCACGCGCTCGCTCCCTGCAAGATCGGCAATACTACGCCCGACACGTAAAATACGATGATAAGAGCGTGCCGACAAGCCAAAACGCTCCATCGCTTGTGCTAATAACTGCTTGCCTGCTGCATCTAGTATAGCGAATTTATCTAATTCATGTGCCGTTAATGCCGCATTCAATTTACCACGCTGTGCCGCAATCTCTCTCGCTTGAGCAACACGTTCAGCCACTTTAGCGCTGGTTTCACCATCTGGCGCCTGTTGTAATGCAGCAACCTCAACTGCGGGCAATTCGACCTGACAGTCGATACGATCTAGCAAAGGCCCAGAAATTTTTGCAAGATAGCGCGCTATTTGTTCTGGCGTTGAATGACATTTTGGATCATCTGAAAAGTATCCTGATGGGCTAGGGTTCATTGCTGCAATCAACATAAACTGCGCAGGATAAGTTGCCTGATAGGCCGCACGTGCAATACGCACTTCCCCCGACTCTAATGGCTCTCTGAGCATTTCCAAAGTACGACGATCGAATTCTGGCAACTCATCTAAAAATAAAATACCATGCGTCGCAATGGAAATAGCTCCTGGACGCGGCTTACTTCCCCCTCCCACCAACGCAACCGCCGAGGCAGAGTGATGGGGCGCCTGAAAAGGCAACTGACCCGCTAAAATAGCCTCTACAGGTAAAGCCGCCAAAGAATGAATTGCTGCCGATGCTAAACGTTGTGTTTCAGATAAAGGCGGCAAAATACTTGCCATTCGACTTGCTAACATGCTTTTTCCACTACCTGGTGGACCAACAAACAGCAAACTATGACCGCCAGCTGCAGCGATTTCTAACGCACGTTTACCCATCGCCTGACCACGAACATCGATCAAATCTGGCTGTACCAAGGGCGGCGCTGTTACAGCCAAACCATCGGGCGTAATCAGTGCTTCCTCACCCGATAAAAACCGAATAATTTGACTAAGATGGCTTGCACCGAGTACGCGCAAGTTGGGCACGACAGCACAAATGGCTAATTGCTCCTGTGGCACAACCAAAGTACGTCCACTTTCACTAGCTGCCATGGCAATAGGGAGAATACCTGCAATGGGGCGAAGTTGACCATCAAGCCCCAGTTCACCTACCCATTCAATATCTGCCAACTTATCTCGCGACACTTGTCCTGATGCCGCCAATAAGCCAATTGCGATAGGAAGATCATAACGCCCACCTTGTTTAGGCAAGTCAGCAGGCGCCAAATTAATGGTAACGCGACGTGTAGGATAATCTGCTTGTGCCGACAATATCGCACTTCGCACCCGATCTTTACTTTCTCGTACCGCCGACTCAGGCAAGCCAACCAGCGTCAAACTGGGTAAACCATTCGAAATGTGTACTTCTACCTTAACAAGTGGCGAAATTAATCCCAACTCGGCCCTTGTCCAAACTTGTGCTAAAGCATGTGTCATTGCTGAGTATTTCCGTATTATTTCAAGCAGCAGCTAGTTTACCACTCAGCGACACGGTAACGTCATTACAAACTAATTTTTATTCCCGCATAAATCTGACGCCCTAAATTAGGCCCCCAAATGTGCGTTACATCTAAATTGCCAGCAGCATCGGCCCATAAGTAACTATCCACTTGAGATTGTTGATAATCGAACACATTATTGACGCCAACAAAACCAGCATAGGTTTTACTCCATTGGTATGCCGCGCGTAAATCGACCACAACGAAATCAGGGCTTGTATTGCGCTTAGGCGTACCATCCAAGTTATATTGTTGGGTCGTACCATAATCATAAAACTTAGCCAAATCTTGAGGGCCAGTCCAAGTCAAACGTCCCATAACATCCCAATTAGCGCGATCATAATCTACTAACAAATAAGCACGGTCATTAGGTCGCGCAAATTTAAGCGCGCCTGGCGTGAAGTCATAATCAAAATGTTCAACCCCGAACGTCGTTGATATCGCACTCGTCCATTTATAAGTGGCGACCCAATCAATCCCTTTAATCGTCACTGGATCTGGCGCAGCATCAAATAAAGTATAAGTTCCACCATTGCCATCATCTAACCCTGGTGTTAAACGTGCCATATCATAAATTTTATTGTAATTTAACGAAGCAACCCAACTTAAACGATCACTTGCGTAGCTCAGTGCATAACTGGCGTTATCAGAGGTTTCTGCTTTATTAATGGTTCTAACAATTTTGCTATCTGCCAAAATGCCGTGTTCTTGCTCAAAAAAAGAAGTTGGCGCACGAAAACCACGACCAACAGAAAAACGACTGTTATAAGCTTGATTATGATGATATAACGCATTAAACCGTGGACTAAAAATCGTCCCAAAAACGTTATGTGCGTCAGCACGAACGGACGTATTCGTTTCTAGGTCGCCACCTAAAAAGGCACGATATAATTGTAAAAACGCACCTTGACTACGATAGCTATAATTATCAATCCCTAAGTTACGCTGTCCCGTTGTCAGCGATGTCCCCTCGCTACGCAAATCTTCACCGCGATAATCGGTACCAACCGTTACCAAATTATCCTGCAATGAAAACTGATAGCTTGCAGACAAATAACTCTGTCCCTGATTTCCAGCATATAGCGCATCACCGCCATAGAAAGAATCTTGGTAATTATGTGCGATGGCAGCCGCAATGCGCAGACTACCATCGGTCAATTTTCTTTCACCCTGTATCATCGCTTGCTGACGTTCAGTACGGATAATTTGCGCCAAGCCAGCCAAGCCGCTCGTGTAATAAGCATTACCACTACCATCTGCCTTCACCCAACCATTAGCAATGGGTGACCCATTCGGTCCAGCAGAAAAGTTGAATGGATTACCGCTGGTATTGGCTTTAATCGCAGCATAATCTTTGCCTAAAGGTCCACCACCGCGATCCTCTTGCAAAACATCAAACCTACCTTGCCAACGAAAACCCGCCAACTTATCAATAAAATAAGCAACACCTAAATTATTGCGTTCAAATCCTGCAGATTGACTAATCCCATAGCCAACACCATCGACCGCATTTTGTGTGCGTCTATCTAACGAAACACTTAAGGCCCCACCAGCCAAAGGCTGACCCAAATACACACCAGAGCGAAAATCATCATAACTACCCACCTGACCACGAATAATCGTTTCAGCCACCTTAGGGCGTTTGGTAATCAAATTTACTGTACCTGCTAGCGCTTCTGGCGCCGTTAAACTTGTACCAGCACCACGAGCGATGTCAATACGCTCCAAGCCATCCACACTAATACCATCCAAACCATAGGCAGAAGATACTGACGAATAAAGCGGAATGCCATCGACTAAAAGCGTTGTAAAACGCCCAGGCAAATTATTTAGCGTAATATTGCGCGCATTACAGACTGAACACTCGGTCTGCACAGAAACCCCTGGACGATTGTCTACCGCTTCCAATACATTGCTTGCATTGGTTTGCTCCATTTGCTTGCTGTCAACGCTTTCTGTTTTTACTAACTCATCGCGCAACTGACACCAACCTTCTGGTGTTCGATTATCTTGATTACTAATGGTAACTTCCGACAAAGTCGTGAGCGGCACCTCACTTTGTGCAAACAAACCACTAGAAAAGAAACAGGCAATTGCCATAGACAAAATACGTTGATTTAGCATAGAAACCTTTATACAAGTTGCTTTTATATACTAGTTGCATATAGTAGCGTTAAAAAAAGGCGCTGACAAGCACCCTTTTTACAACACGCAAACAATCAACGTTCGCATACTCCATGGAAAACAACCTCTACATGACTGACCTTAAATTGCGCTGGCAATTTAATATCTGGCAATTCTATATCGGTTAAGCAAATCAGTTTGCCTGTATTTTCACAATAAAAATGAGGATGTTTACGCGAACCACCCCCTGCGATGAAGCGCCACACACGATCCTCAGCACGAATGCGATGCGCCAAACCAACATGAACCAGCCAATCCAGAGTACGATAAAGCGTCACCCGATCCATTGGTGTGGTGAAGTCGGCCAATAACATATCGTGCGTTAAGGGTTTATCTGCCGCTAATAATTTCGCTAACGTCAGAACACGCCCTGTTGTCACGCGGTGTCCTAAAGCACGAATTTGCTGCTCTGCATCTGCGACTAAATTTGCCACAATCACAACCAGCTTAATTTGCTACAACTGCCGCTAACCACGGCAAAACTAAATGCGTTTTAGCAACGGCAAACATATACGCAAACACCGCTAATGCAGCGAGCCAAAAAAAACCTTTGCGCGCTGGTGTTTTAGCAATTCTAAAAGCGAATACCCCTAGTACAATGTAGACAACTAACGCAATAATCTTCGCCAGCACCCAATCCGTTAATGGGCTAATTTCTAGCGTAACCAGCAACGCAATAGCGGTAATTAATAAACCAGTGTCAATAATATGCGGCAAAATACGCACCGACTTGCGTTGTACCCACGATTTTCCAGTGATATGCCCAATACCGCGCATAAAAAAGCCAAAACCAGAAAGCAATACAAATAGTAGGTGTAGTTTAATTAGCAACATGGTTAATCGCCCAAATAGGTTAAATTAAATTCAAATAAAACGCTATGCTAACACTTAACATAAAATAAACAAAGTGATAGACTGATCGTAGTTTTAATGCCAGCTGTTAGGGAATCGACGATGAAAGTTTACACGCAAAACAAATATGAAGCCGATGCGATTTTAAGCAAGGTAATTGTGGCGTTTGAACAATACAAAGTCGTGCCAACCCCCTTAAACTTTCTCGTCTGGTACGAATACTTTCTAGGAACAGAAACCGCTCTGGTGGAAATGCTCGACAGCGCAATCGCTAACCGAGATGGTTATACCAACACCCTTGGCGTCAGAATTTACGAAGCCTTTTTAAAAGAACAACAAGTTAACACCTCTGAACTAGAACAAGCGTTTAGAAAATTCTTAGAACGCATGATTTCTAAACTGATGGACTGGACAAAAGGCATGGAACAGCACACCAGCGCGCTGAACACTTATGTTAACCAGTTATCGGACAATGATAATATCGATCCAGAAACACTGAAAAGCTTAACGGGCAGCGTCCTCTCAACGACGCGCTCTATTGTGGCATCGCAAACCGAGCTGCAACAAGAGATGGTCGTGGCAACATTAAAAATTCAAGAACTACAAAAAGAATTACTTATTGCTCGCGCCGAGTCAATGACCGATCCGCTGACCCAACTACCAAATCGCCGCGCTTTTACCGATGCCTTAGAACAAGCCATGGCGTCAACAAAACAATCGAATGACTTATCGATTATTTTGTTTGACATTGACCACTTCAAAAAGTTTAACGATACCTACGGTCATTTAATTGGCGATGCGGTACTCAGATTCATTGCAGGCATCGTACAAAAAGTGGTTGAGCCATCACAACTGATTGCGCGCATTGGCGGTGAAGAGTTTGCAATCTTAATTCCTCATGCTAGCATAGAGCAAGCTTCAACACTAGCGGAAACAATTCGCACCAAAGTGGCTAGCAGTCAATTAAAACGCAAAGACACAGGTGAAACAATTAACAATATCCACATTTCTTTAGGGGTTGCCAGTTACCGACCAAATGAAGAATGGGATAGTCTATACCAACGCGCTGACGATGCACTCTATCAATCAAAAAAACAAGGCAGAAACCGTACAACAGTTGCAGCAGTCTAGCGCACCGCCGCGCCACGACTAATCGCTGCGGCATTCCCCTGTATTTTTCCTACAGCTTGAGCGCCTGTTGCATTGACTGTTGCTGCTGGTTCCGAGGCTTTAATCACTGAAGCCATACTGATTTCATGCGCATCAACACCCAAACGCTGTAACTCAACCTTCAAGCGATTGATTGTTCTTTGGTCGTCATAAGGCCCCATTCGCAACACATAAACCATGCCTGACTTACTCGCTTGCCCATTCACTTGGACTAAATAGCCTTTCTGTACAATACGTTTACGTTCAGCTTGTGCTTCTTTTTCATTAGCAAAGGAAGCCAACTGCAAATAAGTTGGCGCATGTGTGCGAACGGGCAAAGGCTGCACCCCTAAGTCGACATTTTCTTTAGGCAGCTCTTTATAAAAACTATAAGTCATCACATTCGGATCAGCAGGCGTTGCAACGGCTGCAGGCGTATTCGTCGCTGCTTTGCTAATATCTTTTTCTGCGTCAATAGCACGTGTAACTAAACCACCTCGAATCGCCGCGGCTGGATCAAAGCGGTTTCTTGTAGCATCATCTAGCCACCCCATTTCTACTGCAAACGCTAAAAAGAACGGCGCATATAGCAACCAAGCGATACTTGCCAACGTAGCCAAACCCATGGTTAGCCACATCCCTTTACTCATGCGTCCACGTCGTTTCTCTTGTTGCTGCACAGCCAACTGTGCTGCCAATTGAGCTTCTGCTTCTGCTTGTGCTTTGGCTAACGCTTCTTTTTCTGCAATTTCCCGGCGCACTTGCTTAGGCAATGCCGAGAGACAAGCTTCGCTCTTTTTCTTTTGCACATCGTCTGGATCAACTTGGCTTGTAACGATTTTTCGCCGTCTTAGGACCTTAGCCGCGACGTCTGATGGCCGACGACTTGATGCAGACTCCACAGTCTGTGCTATCGGTTGCTGTACAGCCGCTTTCCCTGTTTTTGCAACTGAGGGCGACTTATCCGCTTTTGCCTCCTCTACAGCGGAAGTCTGTGTTCGCCGCTGTGTCGGTTGTGACGACTTATGTCCGTAACGATAATCGCGTGCCATTCACCCATCCCAATCTATCGTTACATGCGCTCTGGTGCAGAAACACCTAATACAGCCAGGCCATTGGCCAACACAATACGTGTTGCCGCGATTAAAGTTAACCTTGCAGTACGAACATCATCATCGTCAACAAGCAACATCGTGTTGTTATAGTAACTATGTAACAAGTGTGCCAAGTCTTTTAAGTAATAAGCAACTTGATGCGGCTCACTATCACGAGCAGCGGCAGCAATCACCTCTGGGAACTGCGCCAGCTTCTGAGCCAGCTCCGCTTCACTTTCTTCTGTCAACAAGGCTAACTGCGCTAAGCCATCCTGAGCTTGCCAATGGGCATAACCCTTAACTGCGAGCTGCGCAAACACACCACAGCAGCGTGCATGCGCGTACTGAATGTAGAACAAGGGGTTTTCATTGCTTTTCGATTTAGCCAGGTCTAAATCAAAGTCCATATGCTGATCACAACGGCGCATAACATAAAAGAAACGAGTTGCATCCGTACCAATTTCTTCACGCAACTCTCGCAACGTAACAAACTGCCCTGAACGGGTCGACATCGCTGCTTTTTCTGTTCCGCGATAGAGCACAGCAAACTGTACCAACAATACCATCAAACGCGCATCGTCTTCACCCATTGCTTTAATCGCACCGCGCACACGTGGGATATAGCCGTGGTGGTCTGAACCCCAGATGTTAATAATTTTGTCGTAACCACGCGCTAATTTATTGTAGTGGTAAGCGATATCTGAAGCGAAGTAGGTTTTAATGCCATTATCACGTACCACAACGCGATCTTTAGTATCACCATAATCGGTTGAACGGAACCAAATCGCCCCACCCTGCTCGTACAACTGACCATTCGCCTGTAATCTCTCCAACGCGGCATCAACGACACCCGTGTCCATTAACGAACGCTCACTAAACCAATTATCAAAGTGAACACCAAACTCGCTTAAGTCTTCCTTGATATCCGATAGAATATCGTGCAAAACACGATCTAAAATAAGACGATATTTATCTGCACCCAACAAAGCACGCGCATTCACGATAATGTCGTCAATGTGCTGCTCTTTATCACCACGCAGCACATTACCCGCGTCATCTAATACCTGATCTTCCGACACATTGGCAAACACGGCCTGCGCTTGCGCACGCAAGCCATCGCCCTGCTCTGTCAACAGCGCACGCGCTGTTGTAATAATATAATCCCCTTGGTAACCATTACTTGGAAAAGTAACCTGTTCACCACATAGCGCCAAGTAACGTAGCCAGACACTTACCGTCAAAATATCCATCTGACGCCCAGCATCATTAACGTAATATTCTGCTTCCACCTGATAACCCGCATGACGCAACACCGATACCAAAGCAGAACCATAAGCGGCGCCACGCCCATGACCAACATGCAATGGGCCTGTTGGATTGGCTGAAACAAACTCAACCTGAACCAATCTGCCTTCACCTAAATTAACACGACCATAATCGGATTGCTTTTGGAACACCTGCGCCAGCACAGCAAATTTTGCTTCAGCGGCAACACGAAAATTAATGAAACCTGGCCCTGCAATTTCAGCCGAAACTAACCATTCTGTCACCGGAAAAGCATCAATTAACTTTTGCGCTAGTACTCTAGGATTGAGCGCATTGGGTTTTGCTAACAACATGGCGACATTGCTTGCAAAGTCGCCATGACTTTTATCACGCGGCAGCTCTATTTTGATTGACGCCTCATCAAACGGCGCAATTTCTCCGCGCACTTGCAAAGTATGGAGTGTGGTGACAATAAGGGTATGTAAGGCTTGTTTCATAATAACGGCAACAGCAAAGAGAAAAATAATCGCTAATTTTAGCCCAATTCCACACGAATCACCACTAAAGACATGTTTTCTCCATCACTACCTAATAGGAGACGCTAGAAAGACAAGCGCATACATGGCATAATAATAGGCCGTTTTTAACCTTTTGATAGCGATCACACACCATGAAGTACGCAACAGATGACCTACGCATTCGCACCATGACCGAAGTAGTTTCGCCGCAAGAACTTCATATTCGCTATCCAATGACCGAGCGCGCCTCTAAACTCATTCACGATACACGCACACAAATTCACGATATTTTGACTGGTACTGATGACCGCGTCTTAGTCGTCGTTGGCCCTTGCTCCATTCATGATCCCGAAGCGGCGCGTGAGTATGCTCAGCGTCTGCTCAATATTAAAAAGCAGCATGAAAAAGATTTGTTAATTGTTATGCGCGTGTATTTTGAAAAACCACGCACCACAGTCGGCTGGAAAGGGTTAATTAACGACCCTGATTTGGATGAATCTTTTCAAATTAATAAGGGACTAGCATTAGCGCGCGGGCTGCTGTTAGATATCAACAGCATAGGCATGCCTGCTGCAACGGAATTTTTAGATTTAATTTCGCCACAATACATTGCAGACTTGGTTAGCTGGGGTGCAATCGGCGCACGAACAACAGAAAGCCAAGGACACCGTGAGCTTGCGTCAGGGCTTTCTTGCCCTGTCGGATTCAAAAACGGTACTGATGGTAGTGTTAACATTGCCATTGATGCCATTCGTGCTGCAGAACGTCCGCATATTTTCATGTCTCTGACGAAAGAGGGACGCTCGGCAATTTTCCATACCAAAGGGAATGACGACTGTCATATCATTTTGCGCGGTGGTAATGGCGAGCCCAACTATAGCGCGCCTTATGTTGCCGATGCTGTCGACAAATTAACAAAAACAAATCTACGCCAAAAATTAATGATCGATTGCTCTCATGCGAACAGTAGTAAAGATTTCCGCAAACAAACCATCGTAGCCGAAAATATTGCTGAGCAACTCGCTGCTGGCTGTAAGAGTATTATGGGCGTAATGATTGAAAGTCATTTACAAGAAGGTCGTCAAGACGTAAAAGCAGGTTGCGCATTAACTTACGGCCAAAGTATCACCGACGCTTGCTTGGGGTGGGATGCAACCGTTGATGTATTAATAAAACTCGCTGAAGGCGTACAAGCACGACGTAAAGTCTGGTCATAAGGTCAGTTAAGCACTAAAAACTTGGGCGCCTCTAAAAACACGCAACGCGCAGTTTTTAGAGATTCCCACTAGTTTGGGTTGGTGACGGCGGTACACCCAATTACAATAGGAAAATCGTTGCCAAACCTAAAAAGGTTACAAAACCCATCACATCGGTAATAGTCGTTAAAACCATTGAGGCCGATAAAGCTGGGTCAATACCAAGACGATCGAGCAAAATGGGAATAAAAACACCAGCCGATACGGCCAAGGTCATATTAATCGTTAATGCAGCAGCAATAACCAACCCCACACCAGGCTCAAAAACAAGCCAGGCGGCAACGCCCATAACCGACGCCCAAAGCAACCCATTCAATAAACCAACAGCAAACTCGCGCCGCAAAAGCCAGCGCACATTCGATAAACTGACCTGGCCTAATGCCAACCCCCGAATCGTTAGGGTTAACGTCTGATTTCCTGTAACACCGCCCATACTGGCAACGATGGGCATTAAAATTGCTAAAGAAACCAACTGGGAAATACTCCCTGAAAATTGACCAATCACCCAAGCAACAAGCGAAGCGGTACATAAATTTAAACCCAACCATAAAGCGCGACGTTTCGCACTGATCAGTACGGGAGCAAAAATATCGGCCTCTTCATCTAAACCTGCCATACCCATTAAAGTACGTTCAGATTGCGCACGAATAACATCTAATACATCATCGACCGTAATACGACCAATTAACTTACCTGTAGCATCAACAACGGCAACAGATACTAAATCACGACGGTCAAACAAGTGTGCTACTTCATCTTCTTCCATGTATGCAGAAATTGCCTTTTCACTGGCATCCATCACGCTTTCTACTCGTGCACTGCCCGGCAAAGTAACCAAAGTAGACAAGGGCAACTTACCTAAATAATAACCTGCCTCATCAACTACCATGAGTCCGTCTGTTAGATCTGGCAAAACTTTATGGCGACGCAAGTAACGCAATACTGTATAGATATCAATATCTGCACGAACTTCGATCACATCATAACGCATCAAGCGCCCAGCAGTTCCCTCAGGGTAACTCAAAGAGGCTTCGACGTCAGCGCGTGTTTCATGGTCTAACTGTTCTAATACCGCATCCGACTTCGCCTCTGGCACGTCTTCTAAGACAAAGGCAATATCATCCGCATCTAAATGCTCTACCGCGTCAGCCAGTTCTTGGTTCGGCATCTGAGCGATAAGTGAATTACGCACTTCATCATGCAAGTTGAGCAACACATTACCCTGCTGCTCACTGGGGACTAAATCCCATACTTGTTGCCGTTGATGCGTCGGCAATGACTCTAATAGAATAGCAATGTCGGTTTCATGCTGATTTTGCAACAAATCAGCCAAAGTTTCGAAGTGACCGGACTCCAACAAGGGCACAACTTGCGCCAATAAAGAGGCATCACGCTCGCGCCAGGGTTCAAACATAACACGTGCTTCAGCTGGCATGGATCACCTCGCGATCTCGTGCAGTGATGGCAACCGATTCAACGCGACGGTCTTTCATCTTCAATACTGTCAGGGTCAAGCCTTGTTCCTCTAGCGTATCGCCCACCTCTGGCATACGACCTAAACGCTCCATAAATAAACCAGAAAGGGTTTGCACTTGTAATTCCGGTTCAAGCGACAGACCAGTCATTTTTTTCACTTCGTCTAATTCAGATAAGCCGTGCGCTTCCCAACCTTGTTCAGTTTGGATAATCGGATATTCGGTGACGCTTTCATCCAGTTCATCTCCAATATCGCCAACTAATTCTTCAAGCACGTCTTCTAGGGTAATTAACCCAACAATTTCACCATATTCATCAATTACCATTGCCATATGCGACTGTTTACCGCGCATTTGTTCAAATAATTGGCTTGCATTTAAACTATCTGGCAACATCAGCACTGGACGACAAAAATCTTTCAAATGCGCCCAAGGTTGCTGATCCCCCGCGAGTAGCGCACGGTACAAGTCTTTTACAATGACGACACCATGC
This sequence comes from Thiotrichales bacterium, assembly GCA_022759035.1. Taxonomy (GTDB): domain Bacteria; phylum Pseudomonadota; class Gammaproteobacteria; order Thiomicrospirales; family Thiomicrospiraceae. Next base: position 31,324 of record JAEMQD010000066.1, on the reverse strand, counting down.
ACTTGTGCTAACCCACCCTCAATAACTGGAAAGCGCGAATGCTGAGTATCCAAAATAAGCGAAAGCAATACTTCTGGTGGATGCTCAATATCTAGGGCATCAATGTCATTACGTGGCGTCATTAACTCTCGCGCTGTACGATGTTCCAATTCGAACAAGTTCGTCAGCATATCTGCCTTTTGATGACCCATTTCACCACTAGCACGCGATTGATCAATTAAATCTTTAATTTCTTCATCGGTAAACACTTCAAGATGGCTTGCTGGCTTAACACCCATACTACGTAACATGCCGCCCGCCGTCTTATCCAATAAACGTGATAGCGGATAAACCAAAATAAAAAAACCTCGTAACGGCCACACCACCCAGCGTGCTACGCGCTCTGGTTCACGAATCGCCAAGTTTTTTGGCACCTGTTCACCAACGACAATGTGCAAAGCCGAAAACGAGATAAAACCGATCATAAAAGCAGTCGTATGCATAAGCTCTGGCGGCAATTGCATCGCGGTAAACAAGGGTTCAATTAATGCAGCAACAAACGGCTCACCAACCCAACCCAACCCCAGAGAAGCCATCGTAATCCCTAGCTGACAAGCGGCCAAATAAGCTTCAATATCTTGATGAATTGCTAAAGATAAACGCGTCACCAAACCGTCTTTGTATTGCGCTAAGCGCACCTGTTTTGCTTTGACTAAAGCAAATTCGGCGGCAACAAAAAAAGCGTTGATTGCCAATAAAGCAATAATTTGGATTAAGCTGATCCAATGCGGGTGTATATAGTCCATAACGCTCATCTTAACGGATTTTTATGAAGTTTGCATGACAACGAACAATCGCACAACAAACTAACAATTTTTGCGCAGAACCATCACGCCATCACGCAAGGGTAAACAAACAGCAGTCGCATCTGGCAGCCGACCTGCCAACTGATTAAACTGATCAACGGCTTGCGCACGACTAGAAGGCTGCTCACTCACAACATGCCCGCCCCATAAAACATTGTCTGCGACTAATACGCCGCCAGGCGATAACAAGCGCCAGCAAGCACTTAAATAAGCTGGATATCTATGCTTATCTGCATCTAAAAAAATAAAATCAAACGACGACGCTGCTTGTTCTGGCAACCACTCATGTGCAAAACAGGTGACACAAGTCACTTTATGCCCATGCGGACTCTGTGCCAAGAATGGTGCTGCAAAGGTTTCGCTGAGCGGATTAGCATCCAGCGTAATCACCTTGCCGTCTTGCGGCGCCCCCTCTGCCATAGCCAATGCCGAATAGCCCGTAAAGGTGCCAATATCTAGTATCCGCTTTGCGCCCGACAAGGCAACCAGTAATTTCAACAACTGACCAACACTACGGCCAGACAGATTCACTTGGTAATCCGCGCGCTTTTCTGCTGTAAATGCCGCCAAGGCAGCTAATTCAGTCGATTCCGATGAGCAATGTGCTTCGCAGTATTGGGCAATATCCACATCTAAAAACTGCTTAGGCGCTTTACTTTCTTTTGTTTTTTTAGTCACACTATCACTCATATTGCGCAAGACGCTGCTCGACGAAAGACCCATTGGGTTGCAGTAGAAACATCTGGCGCATAAACATAACCAGCAAGATTAAAGGCTTTAAGCGAATCGACTTGCGTTATGCCATGCTCTGCCGCGTAACGCACCATTAAACCGCGTGCTTTTTTCGCGTAAAAGCTGATTATTTTAAATTTCCCCGCTTTCTCATCCTGAAAGATAGGCGTAATAATAGGCGCCTGAATCAACTTAGTTTGAATGGCCGAAAAATACTCATTCGATGCCAAGTTAACCAACACAGGCGTCTGCTGTTGCGCCAACAAGGCATTAACTGCCTGTGTCAGTTGATCACCCCAAAAAGCATAAAGATTATGACCTCGCGTATTCACAAAGCGCGTCCCCATCTCCAACCGATAGGGCTGCATATAATCGAGTGGACGTAACAAACCATACAAGCCAGATAAAATACGTAAATGCGCTTGTAACCAAGTCAATTGCGCTTCCGTTAATTGGTGTGCAGCCAGGCCTTCATAGACATCACCATCAAAAGCAAAAACGGCTTGCTTGGCGTTTTCAGCAGAAAAAGGCAGTTGAAAATCCTGATAACGTTGCACATTGAGCGCACTCAACTTGGGCGACAAATCCATTAATTGGCTAACTGAGTCAACACTTAATTGCCGCAATTGATCAATTAATAACTGCGATTGCGATAAAAAATCACATTGCGTCGCCATTTTTGTCGGCGGCGGCGTATCCATATCTAATGCCTTGGCAGGCGAAATTAACATTAACATGATAAAACCTTTCCTCGACCAGTCAGCAATTCATCCAAATATTGTAACCGTTGCGGCGTACCAACATCCACCCACAAACCAGAATGCTGTTGCCCTGTTACTTTGCCCTGTTGCATTGCCTTACGCAACAAAGGGGCTAACGGAAAACTACCAACAGGATATCCATGAAACAAATTCGCTGACAACAACGAAATACCCGCGAAGGTCAACGCTGGATGGTCAACAACCAACCCTTGTTCGGTCAACGCAAAATCACCTTGGGGGTGATGCGCTGGATTCTTTACCAAGCACAAATGTGCTAAAACACCCTCTTGCAAACCAGCTTGTATGAGCGCACCATAGTTAATATCTGTAAAAACATCGCCATTAACCACTAAAAACGGAGCATCACCCAACAAAGGCAAGGCATTGACAATGCCACCGCCTGTTTCTAATCCTTGCGTACCCTCGGGGGAGTAATGAAGTCTAACCCCCCAAGTGTCTCCCCGCCCTAAATAGGCGACGATTTGCGCACCTAGCCAAGCATGATTAATCACAATATCTCGCACACCCGCAGCCGCTAAGGCTTCAATATGCCAAACAATCAGCGGCTTCCCGCCCACCATCAGCAAGGGTTTCGGTGTCATATCGGTTAACGGACGCATGCGCTCGCCTCGCCCAGCTGCAAGAATCATTGCCCTCATAACAAACGATCACCCAAACGCTTTTCTAACCAATTAGCTAAAGGCGTCAACTCTGAATAACGACGCCCAGCACTTAATACATACTGCAAAACCAACGGCATATCTTTCAAATAGCCCGCTTTACCATCACGATGATATAAACGGGCAAAAATACCAAGCACTTTTAAATGGCGCTGTATTCCCATCCAATCAAAGGCACGCATAAAAGCAGGCCACTCATTTTGAGACAATTTTTGTGCCGCAACCAGCTGCAAGAAATACGCCCGCAACCATTCCTTAACCTGATCCTCTGGATAAGCAAGGTAAGCATCTTTCAATAACGAAACCGCATCATAGGTAAGCGCGCCATGCACCGCATCTTGAAAATCGATCACCCCTAATCGCCCATCACACGTCACCATAAGATTACGACTATGATAGTCTCGATGTACAAAAGTTTGGGGCTGCGTCATCGCGGCACCACTGAGTAATCGCATCCAATCGTGCCAGTCACTTTGTTCAAAAGCGGACATAGGGGCATCACAATGGACTTTAAGCAACCAGTCTGGCAATAATTGCATTTCTTTTACCAATAAAGCCGCATCATAAACAGGTAAAGTTTGTGCTTGCAGTGCACACTTTGGATGGCTTTGCCATGCTGCTAATTGCGATAACGCCTGACGGTAATAAGCATCAATACGCGACTCATCGCTAACAGCAACAGCTTGATACAAAGTTTGATCACCAAAATCTTCCAACAACAAAAAACCCTGCTGCACGTCCTGTGCATAACACACTGGCACATCCACAGATAGCTGAGCTAGGGCTTCTTGCACTACCAAAAATGGACGCACATCTTCTTGAGGTGGTGGTGCATCCATGACAATACCTGCCTTACCATCGTCGCACTGATAACGAAAGTAACGTCGAAAACTGGCATCGCCATCCAATGCAGATAAAACCCCTGATGACCAAGTTGGGATGTCATTCAACCATTCTTGTAAGGCGTGGGCGCGAATATCTTGCATAAAGTCTCCAGTTTATCTCGTGGCCTGTTAAAATACCCGTTTTGTTACCTAATTGACAAGGTTCATGTTGCCCTTTTTGCGTGCGCTAGCCATTATCATTACCAACCTCCTGACACTGCCAACCGTTTGGGCAGCGCCAGACTGTCAGTATTCATGGCTATTTCCACCAGAATCATGGCACAACGAACCTGGACAAAAGCAATTAGAAGGTATTCAGTTAACACACCCAGAAACAGACTTATTTACCCTGCAAGGGGAAGCCAGCGTGACACAAAATGCCAAAAAAATTACTGGCAATTTGATTCGCTATCACCAAGATACTGAAAAAGCCTTCGCTTTTGGCAATGTCCATATTCAAGATCCAAAATACCTCGTTACCGCAGACACGGCCGAACACGATGAAAAAACGCAACTCACCTTACTGAATCAACTGAACTATCAACTCCGCGATAATAACGCCTGGGGTACAGCCGATTCCGCAGTGATTACACAAGACAATGAACAAATCAGCCTAACCAACCTACGCTATACTGGCTGTCCTATTGGCAAAGAAGACTGGTGGATGTCTTTTGATAAGCTAGTCGTCGATGACAAAAGCAAACTCGCCACAGGAGATGATGCGGTACTGCGTTTTCACGACGTCCCTGTCTTTTACTTTCCTAAATTTCAGTTTAGTACAGCCGACCGTGCCTCTGGCTTTTTAATGCCAACGATTGCCACTTATTACAACGAAACATCAACAACAAGCACAACAAAAACGCTCGTTAAAATCCCCTATTATTTCAACATCGCACCGAATTTAGATGACACCTTAACCTTGGCACAAATGGCCGATCGCGGCCAAGTAATTGATAATGAATTTCGCTACTGGTTACCCAAACAAAAAGGCGATTTAACGACCGCCTTTTTGCGCGACTTAACAACCAATCAAGACCGTTATCGTGTTTGGTGGAATGCGCAACAACAATTGCCACAAAACTGGCAACTGAATTGGTCATGGCACGACACCTCCGATCCAGCCTTTTATCGTGAAGTGCAGCTTACCGACTACTACCTACGCAGTATGCTTTATTTGCCACGAACACTTAACCTCGGCAAAAACTTTGGTGATAGCCAGTTCAGCATGCAGCTACTCGACTTTAAGCAAATGCTTTACGGACAACCTTATTATGGTGCGTTACCGCGCATCACCTACAACTGGAAGCATGCCGCACCAAATAGCATTTTCTATGCTGGCCTAAATAGCGAATTCAGCCATTTTTTAATCCCAGAAGCACGAACAAGCCTTCCCGTAGGAGATCGATTGCACCTAGCCCCTGTCGTAGGCTTCGACATCTGGAAACCTTATGGCTTTTTACGCGGGAAAACACAACTATTAATGACGCAATATTCTCTTGCAGATAACACAGAGAATAACTTAAGCCGTGTATTACCAGTAAGCAGCTTAGACGCGGGGATGAGTTTTGAGAAACCCGTCGCTTTATTTGGCAATCATTTTATTCACACATTAGAACCTAGAGTAAAATACCTCTATGTGCCTTACCAAGATCAATCCCAATTTCCTGTGTTTGATAGCATGTTACGCAATTTCGATTACTTGCAACTTTTCTCGGACAATCGTTTTAGTGGTTTAGATCGCATTGGCGACACCAATCAAATTACTTCGGGTTTATATAGCCGCTTGCTACACGATGATGGTCGAGACTTTTTAGAATTTGGTGTCGGACAAATCAGTTACTTCCAAAATCGTAATGTACAGCTTGCAAATACGCCTGCCGATACGAACGATTTTTCCGACTTTATTGCCACCGCATCCATTATTCAAGGCAAATGGCGTGCCAGCCTAACACAACAGTTAGATCGCAACACTAAAGCACTTGTACAAGAAGATGCCAGCCTACAATATATGAGCGATGCAGCCAACCGCTTTGTCATTCGCCACCGCTTACGCAGCAAAGGTACAACTGCAGAAGATGAACAATATACTGTTGGTGGACAAGTACGTTATAGCGGCATCTTAAGTAGTTTGCACTTTGTAAACTACAATCAAAGCGCGAATCAGTTGCGCGGCGCAGTAAATGCCTTACAATACGACAGTTGTTGTTGGGCTAGTCAACTTATTTGGGAACACAACCTCTACATTAACGGCGTACAGGATGATATTATTCGCCTTGCGTTCATATTTAAGGGACTCACCACATTCGGCAGTACGGCCGATGATAAGGTTGATTCTCGGCTCTACTTTGAATGAGGCTTTAAACTGCATGAATTACCCCCGTTTTATTACCTTCGCTGGACTTTTATTAACGAGTTTATTCACTTCTATCAGCTATGCGGATGAATTACTCGATCGCAGTATTGCCATTGTGAATAAAACAGTGATTACTGAATCTGAACTGATTGCAGAAACACGCGATGTCACACGTCAACTGTCTGCCAAAGGCATTAATCTTCCGCCATTAAATGAGTTATATAAACAAGTATTAGAACGCATGATTCTTCAGCAAGCACAAAAAGACCTTGCCGACCAAATCGGCATTCGCATTCGTGATGAAGAAGTAAACCAACGGTTAGGCGCAATTGCCCAACAAAACAACATGGATATCGAAGGCTTACGGCAACGCCTAGAAAGCCAAGAAGCAGGTAGCTTCATTCGTTTGCGTGACTCGGTTAAAGAAGAACTTGCCATCGACGAACTCCGTAATCAAGAAGTGGTGCAACGTATCCGCGTCACACAAGAAGAAGTTAAAAACTTCGTTAACCGCAAATTGGGTAATAAGACCGACAACCTACGCTACCACGTACAGCACTTGTTAATTGCGTTACCAGACTCACCTTCCCCAGCCCAAATTGCTGCTGTTCGCGATAAAGCACAAACCATTTGGCAAGGATTAAAGAATGGTGATGATTTCGCTCAAGCGGCGATTCGTTATTCTGCCGATTCAAAGGCATTAGACGGTGGTGATTTAGGTTGGTTAGATGCCAGTGAACTGCCGACTTTTTTAGAAGAAACGGTTACTAACCTTGCCGAAGGTGAGATTAGTGCACCGATACAAAGTAGCTTGGGCTTTCACATTATTAAGCTGCTAGGTAAAGAAAAAGGAAACGATGCAACCATTCCAAATGATATTGAGCAGCAAGCGATGCGCGTTTTACGCACACAAAAAGGCAACAACCTTTACGAACAATGGTTACGTCGCGTCCGTGACGAAGCCTATGTGAATATTCTTGCGCCAGAATATAAACGTGACGAATAAAACACCGTTACGCATTGCCATCACGCCTGGCGAACCAGCAGGCATTGGGGTTGATCTTGCCGTTGCCTTAGCACAGCAAGGGTGGGATCAACAACTGGTTATGTTAGTCGATCCTACCTTGCTAAAAACGAGAGCCGACCAACTGGGCATGCCATTGGTTATTCGCATTTTTGAAGCGCATACACCGCCATCAGCAAGTAAAGCAGGCGAAGCTTGGGTTTACCCTATTCCACTCACTGTGCCTTGTGTCACAGGACAACTCAATAGCCAAAATGCCAGTTACGTATTAAAAACATTACAAATCGCTGTTGATGGACTAACGGAACATAACTTCGATGCTTTAGTAACGGGGCCTGTTCATAAAGGTGTTATTAACGATGCGGGGATTCCTTTCACAGGACATACCGAATGGTTAGCTGAAAAAGCTGGCGATATTCCAGTTGTTATGATGCTTGCCTGTCCTAGTTTGCGTGTCGCACTAGCAACAACACACTTACCACTTAAACAAGTCAGTGATGCCATTACGCAAACGACATTAAAAGCAACCCTAAGCATCCTGCATCATAGTTTGCAAACTGACTTTGGTATTCGTCAACCACGCATCTTAGTTTCAGGGCTTAATCCGCATGCTGGCGAGGGCGGTCACTTGGGTACAGAAGAAATTGAAACCATTGCCCCCGTTTGTGTTTGGGCACAACAACAGGGCTGGCAAGTGTCGTTACCACTCCCTGCTGACACCCTTTTCACCCCACCCTATCTCGCCAAAGCAGATGCCGTACTAAGCATGTATCACGATCAAGGTTTGACAGTACTAAAACATGTTGGCTTTGGTCATGCCGTCAACATCACCCTAGGCCTTCCTTTTATTCGCACCAGTGTCGATCATGGCACTGCGTTAGATCTTGCTGGCACAGGAAAAGCAGAGGTCGGTAGTTTTATTTATGCTATAGAAACAGCAATTACTATGGCAGCACAACGGAAAAAACAGCGGCAATGAGTCATCAACATAAAAAACGTTTTGGCCAACACTTTCTACAAGATCAATCGGTATTAGATGCGATGAGTGCAGCGATTGCCGCTCAGCCAAACGATGTCATGCTCGAAATTGGCCCAGGTGAAGGCGCACTAACCGAGCGATTAATCGATCAAGTAAGCAAGTTCACCGTTGTCGAAATTGACAACGACCTCATCCCCACACTGAATAAACGCTATGGCAGTCGTGCCCACTTTCATATTTTGCATCAAGATGCACTCACCGTTGATTATGGTCAATTTCATCATTGTCTTCGCGTTGTCGGCAATCTCCCTTATAACATCTCAACTCCCCTTATCTTCAAATTACTTGAAAGTCGTCATGCCATTACAGATATGCACTTTATGCTACAAAAAGAAGTCGTTGAGCGATTGGCAAGTGAACCAGATGGTGAGCACTATGGCCGATTAAGTGTCATGGCACAATACTATTGCGCCATAGAAGACTTATTTCATATTGGACCAGAAGCGTTTGATCCGCCTCCAAAGGTGGACTCGGCAGTGGTGCGATTAACGCCCTATAGGCAGTTACCCTTTATTGCAAAAGATGAAGTTACCTTTGCCAGAACTGTTAAACAATGCTTTTCTATGCGCCGAAAAACACTGCGGAACAACTTAAAAGGCTTACTAACAAGCGAACAAATCGAAGCTTGTGAAATTAATCCTGGCGTTCGTGCCGAAGTATTATCGGTTGCTGAATTTGTGCGCTTAAGCGATGCTGTCAGCAATATGGAGACACGCTAACCATGCCTATTGCCGAATTAACCTATCCTATTGCGCCGATTCGCATTCAAGTCAGCGCACAATATCTGGCTGATCAGTCACTGCCCATGACGCAACGCTATACATTCGCTTACCAAATCACCCTCACCAATGAAGGTACGCAAGCGCTAACCTTGCGCCGCCGTTATTGGAAAATAACCGATGATAATCAACTTCAAGAAACCGTTTCTGGTGAGGGCGTTGTAGGACAACAGCCATTATTGCAGCCAGGCGAATCTTTTGTGTACACCTCTGGCGCACAAATTAAAACCCCTTATGGGCAAATGGAAGGATATTATCTCTTTGAAGATAATCAGGGCATTTTTTATAAAGCGCCTATTGCGCCTTTCTTACTAAGCATCCCTCGGACATTACATTGAAATGGCGGCGCCCAAGCATTTTGTTATTGGTGATTTACAAGGCTGTTTCACTAGCCTACAACACTTGTTAAATAAAATCGCATTTCGTCCAGGCATTGACCATATTTATTTGTTAGGTGATATTGTCAATCGTGGACCTGAATCACTCGACTGCTTGCGTTGGGCAGCAACAACACCCAATGTCGTCTCGGTATTAGGCAATCATGACTTTCACCTACTCGCTGTAGCAACAGGGAATGAGCGATACCACAAACCCAGCGATACGCTGACCGATATTTTAACCGCGCCCGATAAAGATACGCTATTGACTTGGCTACGGCATTGCCCACTAATTATCCATCTACCTAGCTTCAAAACCACGCTTGTCCATGCTGGCATTCCACCGCAATGGACACTCGCCCAAGCGCAAAAGATGGCAAATAAAATAAGTAAGCAACTGACTAGTGCAAACTGGAACGACTTTATTCATAACGAATTATACGGCAATAAACCAACGCAATTTAGCACGCAACTAACCAAAACAGAGCAACTACGTTACGCCATTAATAGCTTTGCGCGCATGCGTTTTTGTACCCAAGATGGCGAACTTGAGTTTAAACACAAACTCGATCCAAGCTCAGCACCAACGGGGTTTGCACCTTGGTTCAGTTATGCACGCATCGATGACAGTTGCGGACGTATTTTATTTGGGCATTGGTCTACCCTAACTAATCACCAAGCAATTGATCCACAGGCAACAGCCGTTTGCTTAGACTCTGGTTGTTTATGGGGGCGAGCGCTGAGCGCACTCTGTTTAGAAGACAATCAACTCACTTGCATTTCATGTCCGCAATACGCACAACCTGGAAATGAATAACCATGATAAAAAAAGCGATTACACCACCCACAGTAGATGAGCTACTGAATAAACTCGATCAAATTGATTTAGATCAGTTAGATGTTCAGAAACAACTCATTGCCTTGCGTGCAGGCAAAGACTGGAATTTCTTTACCATCCCGGTTACTGTGCTGTTACTTTTTGCTGGCGTTGCTATTGGCCTGAATCTAGGCAGCATGGTTTGGGGGTTTGTTGGCGGTGCACTTACCGCGCTACTGGTAGGGTATGGCTATCACTTGTGGGATTTGCAATGGAAACAAGTAGCCACCGAAAACGTCATTCATATCATTAATAATATTGAAGGTAGCGATGGCTTTATTACTTGGTTCAAACCAATTTTGGCTAAAAAAAGCTACCACGTCATGTTTTATAAGCTGAACAAACTCGGACAAATAGAAATCACCGACTATGTGCGCGCACTCCGTCGGCTATTGGAAAAAGATAGAACCAAACTAAGAGAACAATTAACACTACTTTATCCCGCTACTGCCACCAAACCAGATGACAGTAACACCACGGATGCAGTAGTTTAATTAAGCAGCTTTGTCGTTGGCGCAGCCAAATCGAACACTTGAACCCTGGCTAACATTTCAGCAGCCTGTTCACGTAAGGTACTTGCAGTCGCTGAAATTTCTTCAATCAAGGCCGCATTTTGCTGCGTTCTTTGATCCATCTCATTCATTTTGTTACCAATTTCTTCAACACCTGTCCGTTGCTCAGACATCCCATCTGCGATACGGGCAATAGCGCCGTCTGTTTGTACTAAACGCGATTCAATTTCTTTAAACGCTGTGACCGTTTCAGCGACCAGCGTATCGCCAATTGACGTTTTTTCAATTGATAACGCAACAACAGCCTTAATTTCCTGTGCAGCATCTGCCGATTTAGCTGCAAGCGCCCGCACTTCACTCGCAACCACCGCAAAACCACGACCATGTTCACCGGCACGTGCTGCTTCAACTGCCGCATTTAATGCCAATAAATTGGTTTGGAAGGCAATCGAGTCGATTAAGCTAACAATCCCTGTAATTTTTTCATTTGCATCGCGAATATCTTGCATCGCTTGTACGGTATGGTTCATTTTCACCACCCCAACTTCAGAGGCACGTAGGGTTTGTGATGCCAAAGAACGACCTTCCTCTGTCACCTTAACGTTACTTTGCAATACAGATAACACCTGATGCATTAAATTTAACGCATTCTGCAAATCAACTGCTTGCTGATGCGTGCGATCCGAAAAGTCTTGATTACCCACAGATACTTCACTACTTGCTTGCTCTACAATATGTGCCGCTTGTGTGATTTCTTGCAAACTCGTTTGCACTTTGGCCATCCCGGCATTCATCGACTCTGCAATTTGGTTCAATGAACCTAAATACTGTCCTTGCATCCTTGAAGCGACTTTTCCCTGAGACAAAGCTGTCGCTAACTGTAAAATATCCGCCACTGCTTGCGCCAGACCGTCAGCCATTTGATTAATACTACGCGACAAAGTTTGCATATCACCTTGTGCTGTGGCCTGCACACGCACATCAAAATTACCTGCAACCAAAGCATCCATCGTCCGATTCACATCGGAAACGACTGCATCTAAACTTGATGCGGTGGTAATACTGAGTTCAACCAAATCAAGATAACGTCCAGATAGATTACCTTTACCAGCTTCTATATTAAATTGTCCTTGCTGCAAAGAAGTGAGTACTTTAGAAAGGCAATCCATACTGCCAGAAATCGCATCGGCCGATTCATTAACACGTTGTTTTAAGTGCGCCAAGTCACCGTTAAGTTGTCCTTCAACACGCAAACTAAAATCACCTAGTGCCAGCGCATGGACCACCTTATTCACTTCTTTCAAAGATTGATCTACCTGAGAAAGCAAGTAATTAAATGCTGTCACGCTATCACCAATTTCGTCTGAACGTTTACCTAACGAAACATGCTGACTAAAGTCTGCTGAATTGGCAATATCGCGCATTTTTTGCGTCAAGGCAGTTAAAGGAAAAGCAATAGAACGTGTTAAAGCAACCCCAATCACAGTAACCATTAACGCCAATAAGCCAGCCAAAAAATATTGTACAAAGCTACCGAACGCAATCGATTTATATAATGCTTTTTCTGATGCAGCAACGGCCTGCTCCTGCAATGCAGTAAAATCATCGACCAACTTAAAGAAACGTGATTGAATTTCTCGCATCGAACCATAAAGCACATCAACAGCTTCGTCTTTCATATCGGCATCTAAGTCACCCAAAAACTCACCGAGTGCGTTGAACGTTTCTCCGCTATTCTGCTTGATTTTTTCAATCATGACCCGCTCACTATCTGTCAAAGGCAACGCACTAATTTGGTTAACATAATTACCATGACGTTCTGATGACTCGCGCATACGCGCACGTTCTTTAGCAAGCTGTTCTGGATCGGTCATAATGACAAGGTTTCGCTGAATTTCAGCGCGCAAGGAAGCTTCATATTGCATTTTTCGCGCAAGATCATACTTGATATTATCTTGCTTAAGCATCTTCGTAATTTGTGCTTCCATTTGATGGTTCATCCATAAAGTAATGGAAGATCCCATCAACACCAATAAAAAAACACTCGCAAATGCTGCTGTAAACTTACCCTTAATCTTCATGAGCGATCCTAATTATGATTCTTTTTTGATTAACGTCTTCCATTCAAATGCATAGTCGTGACGCGCATCGCGCTCGTGACGTTGTGAATGGACTACCTGCCATTGCTGATCATCCCACAAAGGAAACCAGGTATCAACTTGTTCTAAGACGACGTCTACCTGCGTTAATACTAATTCAGAAGCATCCGCAATACAAGCAGCGTAGATTTCTCCACCACCAATCACCCATAGGGTATCGACTGCTTGCTCAATTAATTGAGCTTTTAGTGTTGACCAGTTCTGCGCAACCTCAACGCCTTCATGTTGCCAACCTTGTTGATGCGTCAGCACAATATTCCGCCGATTGGGCAAAGGGCGACTTCCAAGAGACTCGAACGTTTTTCGTCCCATCACAACGACACCGCCCTGTGTTTGCGCCTTGAAGAACTTCAAATCGTCGGGCAAATGCCAAGGTAGTTGATTATCAAAACCGATAGCTCGCTGCCTGTCCATTGCTGCAATTAATGCAATTTTCATTACACAGCCACCTTTGCCGAAATATGTGGATGCGCAAGATAATCTTCTATGACAAAGTCATCTAAAGTGTAATCAAAAATACTCGCTGGCTTACGTAAAATTTTCAATTTAGGCAAAGCATAGACATCCCGCGTTAATTGCTGCTTAGCTTGCTCAATCGTGTTGCGATACAAATGCACATCACCACCCGTCCAAACAAAGTCACCAACCTCAAGATCGCATTGCTGCGCAATCATGTGCATCAACAAGGCATAACTGGCAATATTAAAAGGCACGCCTAAAAAAACGTCAGCGCTACGCTGATACAACTGACAATTTAATTTACCTTCACTCACTTGAAACTGAAATAAAGCGTGACAGGCGGCTAACGCCATTCGACCCAATTGAACGTTCGCCTGTGGCGAAATGCTTTCATCGGGCAAGTCTGCAGGATTCCATGCCGATACAATTAAGCGGCGACTATTCGGACGCGCTTTAATTTGCTCAACAACTTGAGCAATCTGATTAATTTCTCGGCCATCTGGTGTTGCCCATTTGGTCCATTGTTTACCGTATAGCGGCCCTAACTCACCATCTTCGGTTGCCCATTCATCCCAAATGCGTACACCATGCGCTTTTAAGTAAGCTAAATTGGTATCACCACGCAAAAACCACAGCAATTCAACCGCAATCGATTTCCAATGTAATTTTTTAGTCGTTAACAGGGGAAAACCTGCTTGCAGGTTAAAGCGCATTTGATGACCGAAAACACCTATTGTCCCGGTTCCTGTACGATCTTCTTTTGCGGCGCCTTGTTCAAGGATCAGTGACAATAAATCAAGATACTGACGCATGACGCTTACCCCATACAAACATTAAAAACAAACCGCCAATAATCATAGGAATACATAAAATCTGTCCCATCGTCAGCCAACCCCACGCTAAGTAACCGAGCTGAACATCAGGCATACGCCAAAACTCAACAAAGAAACGGAAGCAGCCATAACCCAGCAAAAACAAACCAGAAACCGCGCCCAGCGCACGTTGCTTACGCGAATACCACCATAAAATCAACCCTAACACCAAACCCTCTAATAACGATTCGAGTAGCTGCGTAGGATATTTAGCTACGGTTGCTTGCACATAAGGATCATATACGAGCATTGCCCAAGGACTATCTTCAGGTGCTGTTTTGCCCCATAACTCGCTATTAATATAATTGCCAATACGGCCAAAGCCTAAACCAATCGGTACAAAGGGTGCAATAAAGTCAGTCACTTCCAGCATCGATTTATTAACTTTAAGCCCATACAACCATACCGCAGTAATGACCCCAATTAAGCCGCCATGGAATGACATACCCCCTTGCCAAACTTTTAACATATCTAAGGGATAGGCAAGATAATGCGCAAAGTCATAAAATAGAATGTAACCAATACGACCACCTAAAATAACGCCCATTGCGATATAAAACAATGCATCACCAACTTGTTCTGCTTGCCAGCCACGCCATGCATCTTTAGAACGCGTAACCCCATAATACCAGCCGCCTAAAAAGCCAACCAAATACATCAAACCATACCAGCGCACCTGGACTAGCCCCAAATCTAATGCAATCGGATCAATCGGGTGATAAGTCATCATAATGAAGCACTTCCTACAAATAAAGCCCATGCAGGCAACACATGAATGGTTAATAAAATTAATAATAGGCTCAAGCTTTCGTTTACTTCAATGCCTGCGCCAAGGGCATCGCCCGTTTGACCACCCAGCTTAATCGACAACCAAGTACGCCAAAAAATAAGGGGAAGCGTGGCAAGAAATAGCACGGGCTGCAAGCTGGAAACAGCAAGTAAAAAACAGCAAGTCCATACTAACTGTCTCGTCTTACCTTGCCAAGCAAAAGTTTCACCTAGTCCGGGTTTAATACTGGGTAAACTTAACGACCACCAAGCTGCGCCTAGGCGTGCCCATGCAGGAATAAAAACCAATACCGCAAAACTCAGTGTGTCATAAGCGGCCAAACTGAGTAACACCCATTTCACCAAAAGCTGTAGCACCAAGGCTACGACGCCGAAGCTGCCAACATGTGGATCAGACAAAACAGCAAGGAAACGCGCTTGATTACCATGCGCGGCCCCCAATGCATCGGTTAAGTCAGACAAACCATCTAAATGCAAAGCGCCAGTAACCCACACCCACATAAGCAAACCCAACAAGCCTGCTAAGGCGGGATGCACCAAACCACCCAACCACCAAGCGCTGGCAACAAACAATCCCACAACCATACCTGCCAATGGAAACCACACCACTGCTTTTGCCATGTCTTCGGGTTGAAAATTAACCACCTTGGGCATAGGTAAACGTGTTAAAAACGTCATCGCTAAAATAAAGCCAGTGGGCATAGTAAATCGGTTACGCATAGAAATTACATTCGCTACTTTGTTACTGCCCACCATACAAACGCTGATAAATACCACCGTCTAGTTGGACCAGTTCGGCATGACTGCCCTGCTCTATAATTTTTCCGCCATCGAAAACCAAGACACGGTCCGCCTCTTTCACCGCCGACAAACGGTGCGCAATAACCAGCAATGTACGTCCACGCAAAAAGCTACGCATCGCTTCGTGCAACTTAGCTTCAGTATGCGTATCGAGCATCGAGGTCGCCTCATCCAAAATAACCACCTGAGGTTGAGCTAACATCATGCGTGCAATAGCCAATCGTTGACGTTGCCCACCAGACAATCGCACCCCATTACGGCCTAATACTGTGTCTAATCCATTTGGCATCGCTTTTACGGTTTCCGTTAATTGCGCAACCGCCAACACTTGCCACAAAGCCTCATCCGTTGCAGGCAAGCCCAAGGTTAAATTGGCGCGCAAACTGTCGTTAAATAGCATCGGTTGCTGCAATACAACACCAACATGGGCGCGAATCTGTTCAAAACCTAACTGAGTAACAGGCACGTCACCATAATAAATTTGACCGCTATTTGGTGTATACAATCCCAGTAACAACTGCACCAAGGTCGACTTACCTGCGCCAGATACGCCGACTAAAGCCACCTGCTCGCCCGCTGCAATAGTTAACGAAACAGCATCCAACACCGGAGGGGCATCTTTGTAAGCAAAACTGACATTTTCCAATCGTATCGGCAATGCTGTGTTTGCGGTTAATGGTTCTGTTTGCTGTGCATACTGTGGCTCTTCCTCCGCCTCCAATAAGCTGTTAATGCGCCCTAGCGCAGCTTTAGCACCATAGTATGCATACTGCACCGATAGCAACTCTTGGACTGGCCCCATCATAAACCACAAATAGCCAAAAACCCCGATCATTTCACCAATACTTAGGTCTGAAAACAGCACTGTCAGCATGGCAACAGCGCGAAATACCTCAAAGCCAGCTAGAAAAACACCGAAAGAAAAACGTGATAACGCGTCGGTTTTCCAACCCGATGCAATCGCCGCCAACCGCACTTCTTCAGCGGCAGCCTTAGCACGTGCTAAAAAGCGCTTATCCGCATTAGCGGCACGAAGTTGCTGCATCGCATCGAGTGTTTCCGCTACCGATTGCGACAGTAACTCGAAAGCACCATTTTCGCGCTGTTTCCAGTTCTTAACTTTTTTACCTAAAATCATGGTTAAGCCAATGACAAAAGGGTTTAAGAACAAAATAATAAGCGCCAATTGCCAATGCATCCAAAGTAAAACGCCAGCTACACCAACAATACTGAGTACGGCAACCAATACTTTCGCTACCGTTTCACCCAGAAACTTATCGAGCGTTTCCACATCTGTTAACAAACGTGCCGTCACTTGACCAGAGCCTAATGACTCATACACCTGCATACTCACACGTGACAATTTATCGAGTAAACGTTCACGAACACCCAGTGTGACTGTTTTTGCAATCGACACAAAAATACGCGTTGTTGCGACACCAAGCAGTAAGCTGCTAAGGCGTAACGTAATGGTTAACAGCATGACTACCAGAACAATCACAACGGGGCCAAGCCAATCGGCAGGAACCAACCAAGTAACAATTTGCGTTAAGGTTGCTGGCTTATGCAGTAAGACTTCATCAACCAACAAAGGCATCAGCAGCGGAACAGGCACGGCCACCAGCGCACCAATAAGCGCGAGAAGCTGCCCAATCATTAAGGCCTTTTTATGCTGCTTTACCGACTGCCACAAATCCGAAAAACTTAACATCATTAACGCATCCTAGCCAAGGTTATTAAACTCACCACCAAAATAAGTGTCGGCAATAAAAAAGCATTCACAATAGCAGGAAACCCTGCCAAGGCACCCATATCCCCAACAACACGATTTACCAAAAAGAAAATCAAACCAATAATAATACCCAACAAGACACGACCACCCATACTGGCACTACGTCCTGCGCTCAATAATAGCGTAAGCGCTAAGGCCAACATCGCTAGCAGCGATATGGGATGCGCCAACTTACGCCACAAAGCCAACTCTAATGTTTGTGTTTGTAGGCCATTTTGTTCCATCGTACTAATTTGTGAACGCAACTCACGCCACGACCAATTTTTTTTGTCTTGCGCCATCAGCGCCAACGCTGCTGGCTCAAACGGCAACTGTACAGCAAGCTGTGTATATTTTGCTTCTTGCCAGTCTAAACCCACAAAAGGAAAAACACCTTCAACTGCTTTATTCGACAGCGTTTGTTCGCGCACATTGCTCAACTGCCAAAGCTTGGTCGTCGGCTCATACTCAGCACGTTCAGCTTGCCAAATCTGTTTCAGCGCCGTTTGCTTATCAAAGGTATAAATAGTGACATCTAAAAGCGTATCTTCTTTAGCGACATTTTGAGCACTAATATAGCGCGAAGCGTCTTTCGTCCAAAACCCCGAATCGCCCGCTAAGGATAAATGCTGCGCACCATTGGCTAATCGTAATTGCATCGCAGTTTTTTCCGCCCAAGGCGCTAACCCTTCACCTACTATTAGCATAAAAATCCAGAGCAATAACATGCCTTTAGCTAAAGCAAGCAGGATTCTTGAAGGTGACCAACCACTCGCACGGATAATGGTCAACTCACTTTGCGTTGCCAACTGTCCCATCCCTGCCAAAACACCAATCAATAACGCCATCGGAAAAACATCGTAAGCGTAGGCAGGCATTTTTAGTACAGCAAAAAGAAGCGCCTTGCTCATCGGATAAGTGTCGGACAATCGTCCTAACTGAGAAAGCAACTCAGAAAACCCAAGTAAAGCAGTTAACAGCAGCATTGCTGCAAAAACCGCCCAAATAACCGAGCGTGTTAAATACGCTTCTATTTTGCCAAAAATCATCTCAGCGCCTCCCTAAATTGACGCTGCATCGCCTGCCACCATCGACTCACTGGCAATAAAAATAACATGGGCAAAAACAACATCACTAGCATGCCTGGCATGACAGGAAAAGCACCCGTTTGAATTTGCGAACGCAACGCAATCGCAATTTGTGTGAATAGCAAGTAAAAACCTAACCCTAAAGCCATTCGAGAGTATCGCCCCTTCCTTGGCCCAACACGTGATAATCTCCACCCCATAATCGCCATCAGTAGCACACTTGCAGCAACAAAAAATCGCCATTGCAAATGCGCCATGGCGCGAGGCTCATGCCGTCTTTGCCACAAGGTTAACGTATCTAATGCTTCAATATCCAATTCAGACAATTTAACTTGCCAATCTGGCAACCACACCGCTAAATGATCAAAGCTTTCTACCAATAATTTGTCATTACCTAACGCACCATCAACCAACTGCCCTTGCTCTAAAATAAGCTTGGTACGATCTCCCGCTATTTCAAAATGACCTTTGGGCGCACTTAATAACTTATCTGGCTTATCAACAGGACGCAATTGAATAAAAACATCAGTCAACTGACCATTAGCACTGACTTTCTCGGCATAAAACACGCCATTAGAAGAAGGTAACGGCGTAAATCGCCCGCCCACCAACGACTTAATATGCGTACGCATTTGTCCTTCTGCCATGATAGTACGCTCCTGCTGCATCGCCCAAGAAGAAGCAAATACAGAAAAGAAACCAGCCATTAAGGCCGCTATCAAACCGAGACTAAGCACAATGCGTAAAAAATAGCGACCACCAATACCGCTCGCCGATAAAACTTCCATTTCTCTATCATGGTACAAACGTCCAAAAGTCAGCATCACCGCCAACAAGGTAGATAGTGGTAATAGAATTTCCATAGCAACAGGAATTTTAAGCAACACTAACTTGGCAACCAAATCAGCACTCAAACGCCCTTCTAACGCTTCCGTTAATAAGCGTGCAACTTCGCCACCTAAAATCACCAACAAAAGCACGCCGAGTACCGCCATAAAAGACAGCACCATTTCTCGCCCGATATAAACCGTTAGCAAACGCATAAACTTTTCATTAACTCGCTATTCAATGCTTGTGCATCGCAGTAAAAATGAGTATTGTAAGTAAAAACAGCATAGGCCAGTAAAAAAATGAATAAACTTAATATCGAATTTTCTGAAAAACCAACCATTGATGATTTATTTATCATTCCAGTCAGCAGCACAGAACAACAACCTAAAGCCTTTGAAGAACAAAACACCAGTCGCAAAGGTCAATTAACTGCCTTACTAAAAGAAGGCATGATCAGCGGTAAAAAAGGCAGCACTACCCTATTACCGCGCGCCAGCGTTCGCAGCGCTAACTTATTGCTAGTAGGCATTGGCGATACACCAATAACATTACGCAATTATCGCGAAATTTTGGAGGCTGCGGCTCAAGCAGCGCAAAACACCAAACACACTAGCGCACATTGTGCCTTAACCTCGCTCGATGTCGTCGATACCACTACTGAACAAAAGCTCGTTCATGCTAGCCTAATTTTTCAGAACAGCCTCTACCGCTATACAGACCTCAGCCGAGGCAAAGCAGCAAAAGAAAGCGCGCCCGTACTAAGTCAGTTAAGCTTTCCACTCGACCAAGGAGTCGATAACCAACTGGCAGTTAAGGCTGTAGCACAAGGCCAAGAAACAGCTATTGGCATGGCACTAACACGTACTTTAGGCAACTTACCACCGAATATCCTCTATCCAGAAAGCTTGGCCGAGCAAGCGAAAACACTTGCTAAGACACACAAATTGAAATGCACCATTTTGAAACGCGCCGACATGGAAAAATTGGGAATGGGTAGCTTACTCGCTGTTGCCCAAGGGGCAGCGGTTTCCCCCAGACTCATTGCCCTTGAATACAAAGGCGGCAAAGGCGCCCCTATTGCGCTAGTAGGCAAAGGCGTTACCTTTGATTCGGGTGGTATCAGCCTAAAACCTGGTGCAGGCATGGACGAGATGAAATTTGACATGTGCGGTGCCGCAACCGTTTTAGGGGTAATGCAAACCGTTGCCGAACTTGGCTTACCCATTAACTTAGTTGGCGTGATTCCTTCCGTTGAAAATATGCCTGCTGGCAATGCTGTTCGCCCTGGCGATGTTGTGACCAGCATGAGCGGGCAAACAATCGAAGTCCTCAACACAGATGCTGAAGGTCGTTTAATTCTATGTGATGCGCTCACTTGGACACAGCGCGAATTTAAACCCAAACAAATTATCGATATGGCTACCTTAACAGGTGCCTGTATTATTGCCTTAGGCAATCACACAAGCGGCCTCATGGGCAATAACGATAGTTTACAAAAAGCACTCAAAACAGCGGGCGACACCAGCTATGACCGCGTATGGCGCTTACCGCTTTGGGACGAGTACGACGAACAGCTAAAGTCTAACTTTGCTGATATGGGCAACATCGGTGGACGAGAAGCAGGCACCATTACGGCTGGTTGTTTCTTAAAACGATTTATTGAAAACGACACACCCTGGGCGCACTTAGATATTGCTGGCACGGCCTGGGTTTCTGGTGCCAAAAAAGGTGCCTCTGGTCGTCCTGTTCCATTAATCGTGCAATATTTAGTTGATCAGACAACCGCATGAGCGAGGTTTGGTTTTATCTCTTGCCAGACGCATCAGCACAAACGCAGCAAGCGTTTATTGTTAAGTTCTGCGAAACCGCTTATCGTCGAGGACGACGGGCGGTTATTTTTTGCAACAACGCACAAGAGGCCACACAGTTAGATAATGCTATTTGGGAAGAAAGCAAACCAGAAAGCTTTATCCCGCATAGCATTAATCATCAATGCACCGCGCCTTTACAGCTGATTTATGATGACTTCCCTAACGAAGGCGACATTTTGTTAAATTTAACAGCTCAACGCCTAACGGTCACTGGTTATCAGCGTATTGTCGAAATTGTGAACCCAGAAAACAGAGAAGCAAGCCGCGATCGTTGGCGACACTATCAGCAACTCGGACTAACGCCAGAATTAAAACCAATTTAAGGCCAATTCAAGGCAGCAAATGCACCAAGAGGCGCCTTTCTCCATGTTATAATGACGCTATTTATCTAATTACAAATTTGAACACGCATGGACAAGCATTACGACCCAACCGCCATTGAAGGCAAATGGTACCCAATCTGGGAAAACAACGGCCACTTTCAAGCTGCACAAAACGGTGACCAAACCTATTGTGTCATGTTGCCTCCGCCAAATGTAACGGGCAGCCTACATATGGGCCATGCATTTCAAGATACCATTATGGATGCACTCATTCGCTACCATCGCATGACTGGAAAACGCACTTTATGGCAACCAGGCACGGATCATGCAGGTATTGCAACGCAAATGGTCGTTGAGCGCCAACTTGCCGCTGCGGGAACCAGCCGTCACGACTTAGGACGCGAAGCCTTTTTAGAAAAAGTCTGGGAATGGAAAGCAGAATCTGGCGGCACAATTACGCGTCAAATGCGTCGCTTAGGTGCCAGCTGCGATTGGTCTCGCGAACGTTTTACGATGGATGATGGTCTATCCGACGCTGTTAAGGAAGTTTTTGTACGCTTATACGATGATGGACTCATTTATCGTGGTAAGCGCCTAGTCAACTGGGATCCTGTCCTACAAACGGCTGTTTCTGACCTTGAAGTCATTAGCGAGGAAGAACAAGGTAATATGTGGCTCTTCCGCTATCCATTAACGGATGGTTCGGGGAGTTTGGTTGTTGCGACAACGCGCCCAGAAACCATGCTTGGTGATACTGCCGTTGCCGTTAATCCAGAAGATGAACGCTATGCGCACTTTATTGGTAAAACCATTACCTTACCATTAGTGGGTCGTGAAATTCCGATTATCGCTGATAGTTATGTCGACCCAGCTTTTGGTACAGGCTGTGTAAAAATCACCCCGGCACACGACTTTAATGACTATGCGATTGGGCAACGACATAGCTTACCGATGATTACCATACTAACACCAACCGCCCACATTAGCGACGATGCACCAAATGCCTATCGTGGATTAGATCGCTTTGACGCACGCAAGCGCATTGTTGCCGACCTTGATGCATTAGGTTTATTGGTTGAAATTAAACCACACACCCTCATGGTACCGCGAGGCGATCGTACACAATCAGTGATTGAGCCTATGCTCACCGACCAATGGTTTGTTGATCTAACCCGCGAAACCCAAGCTGATGGTCGTATCGGTGGTAAAGCAGCAATCACCGATCCAGCACTTGCCTGTGTTGCCGATGGTCGCGTTAAGTTTGTGCCAGAAAACTGGTCTAACACCTACAACCAATGGCTAAATAACATCCAAGACTGGTGTATCTCTCGTCAAATCTGGTGGGGGCATCGCATCCCTGCCTGGTATGACGACAACGGCAATATTTACGTCGCGCGCACAGAAACAGAAGCCCGAAGCAAATACAACCTTCCCGTACATCTTGAACTACACCAAGATACCGATGTCCTTGACACTTGGTTCTCTTCTGCCCTTTGGCCATTTAGCACCTTAGGTTGGCCAAACCAAACCGCAGACTTAAAAGACTTTTACCCGACAAGCACCTTAGTAACTGGCTTTGATATTATTTTCTTCTGGGTTGCCCGCATGGTTATGTTTGGCTTGTATTTTGCCAAAGATGTCCCTTTCAAAACGGTTTATGTACACGGCTTGGTACGCGATGCTGAAGGTCAAAAAATGTCCAAGTCAAAAGGCAATGTCCTCGATCCAATTGATCTGATCGACGGCATTACCTTAGATGCATTGGTTGCCAAACGTACTACGGGGTTAATGCAACCAGAAATGGCCAAAAAGATCGAAGCCAAAACGCGTAAAGAATTTGAAGGCGGCATCCCAGCTTATGGTACCGATGCACTTCGTTTTACTTTCGCCTCATTGGCCAGTAATGGACGTGATATCCGCTTCGACCAAAAACGCTGCGAAGGCTACCGTAACTTTTGCAACAAATTATGGAATGCAACGCGTTACGTATTGATGAATACCGAAGGGCAAGATACGGGCTTAAATAACGAGGACTGTGACTATAGTCAAGCTGACAAATGGATTATTTCTCGCTTGCAACAAACAGAAAGCGAAGTCATTCGTCACTTTGAACAGTACCGTTTAGACCTATTATCACAAGAAGTATACGACTTCTTCTGGTCGGACTATTGCGACTGGTATTTAGAACTAACTAAACCCATCTTAAATAATGCCGATAGTAGCGAAGCACAAAAACGTGCCGCACGCAAAACATTAGTGCGCGTGCTGGAAGCAACCTTACGCCTTATGCACCCCATTATGCCTTTTATTACCGAAGAAATTTGGCAACGTGTCGCTCCGCTAGCTGGTAAAACTGGCGCCAGCATTAGCAATCAGGCATTCCCTGTTCCTCGCGCTTCAGGCATTTGCCCAATTGCCCTCGGCAATATCGCGTGGCTAAAAGAAACCATTTTGGCAGTACGTCGCCTGCGCAATGACTTAAACGTTGCACCAAGCAAACCGATTAACTTAATCGCTGTTGATGCGACAGAACAAGACCGTCAACGCCTGAACGACTTTGCTTCTTACCTACGCTTCCTAACCAAGGTGGAACAGATTAGTATTGAAAATAAAGACCCATCTCAAGCAGCTGTGGCGATTGTTGGTGGCAACCTAAAACTCTTTTTACCGATGGCTGGATTAATCGACTTTGAAGCAGAAAAAGCACGCCTACAAAAAGAAATTGGCAAAATTTCAGTCGAAATAGAAAAATTAGATAGCAAACTTTCAAATGCTTCCTTTGTCGACAAGGCGCCAGCAGCGCTTGTTGAAAAAGAAAAAGCACGGTTAACTGAACTACAAACAGCAAAAGCAAATTTGGAGAAACAACATGCAGCGCTCTAAACTCATTCCATTAACCCTCCTTGTTGCTAGCGTCAACTTAACCACCTACGCACAAGATGACACATCAGCAACGAGCGCTGCTGTTGATACAAGCACAACCGAAGCAAGTACTACCAATACAAACAATGCCAATGCTAAAAAAACAACCTGGGATGTCAAAGAAGTACCCGCCGCTAAACAATGGGTGTCTGATCGCTTAGAAACACCGCTACGCTCTTGTCCAAGCGAAAAATGTCGTGTGGTTAAGGTGGTACGTCCAGGTTTTGAGATTACCCAAATTGGCGTTACCTCTGATGGCTGGGCCTTAGTAACAGCAGGTGAAATAAAAGGATATTTACCTAAGCGCTATATTCAAGATACCCCTGTAGCCAGCCAGCAACTAGAGGGCGCGCAACGCCAGTCGCTCGAAGCGATGCAAGCATCGCAAACGCTAAAAACAGAGATGGATACACTAAAAAACAGAGCAACCACAGCAGAAGCAGAAGTTGGAACACTCCGTAAAGACAATTATGAACTAAAACAAGAATTGGACTACGTTAAAACGGTATCAACACAAACGCTAATGATTAATGAAGATAACCGCCGTTTAAAATCTGAAGTAGAAGCGCTACGCCAACGCAATAGCATTTTAGAACAAGAAGCTGCCGACGTAGAAGGCAAAAACCAGCGCGCATGGGTTATGGTGGGTGCAGGTATTCTTTTCATCGGTTGGTTGATTGGTCGCTTTGCACGTGCACCACGTCGTAAAGGCTGGAATCAAATTTAAGCCAGAAAACACGCACAGAAAAAACGATAGCTATTAAAAATGGCACGAATTATGCTTTAACACTAATGTAAATTACATTTTGTGAGGAGAAACATAATGCGTAAATTAACGACTTTCGTGGCAACTGCTGGCTTGGCTTTATCAACACTAAGCGGTTGCAACATGACAAAACAAGATATGGGCATTGTTGGCGGCGCGCTTGTTGGTGCTGCTATTGCTCCTGTCGTATTCGGCAATAGCGCTTGGTACACGATCGCTGGCGGTGGTGCTGCGGGTGCCTTTGTCGGCAGCTACTTTGGTCGCGGCTTGGATAGCACAGATCGCTCTCGTGTGAGCTATACGCTAAACAAAGCACCAGATAACCAGCCATATCAATTTATGCGTGCTGAACCAGACTCTAATTTGGTTGTCAAACCAACACATACTTATAAAGTAAATAACCAGGTATGTCGTGATTTTGAAACTACGTTACAAGAAGGTCAAAAAACCATTTACGATAAGGGCGCTGCGTGTCAACAAAGCAACGGCGCATGGAAAGTGCGCTCTTGATCGTGCTAAACACGATCACTTGTTCGCATAAATAAAACTATCGTGCAATATACCGCAGCGTCATGCTGCGGTTTTTTTATGCCTAATATTCAAGAAAATAAGTAAGATGCCGATACCACTTAGAGACACTAATAATATCAATGATCAAAGGGAGTGGCTGAGATGGAAATCAATACATCAAGCATGATAGACCAACAACAAACAGCAACCATGCAGCAAATTCAGGTTAGTCTATTTAAGAAAGCAATCGATATGAATGCTCAGGCGGCGTTAACGTTAATTGGCGCAGCATTACCGCAAACCGAAACTAGCAGCACAACTGTCAACAATCCGCCTAATCTCGGACAAAATATTGATGTCAGCGCATAACGTGCGCAATAAAAAAGCCAAACAAATCGTTTGGCTTTTTATTATTGGCTGAAAAACAATTAATCGTTAGCAACCATTGTCCAGCTTTCATTGGCAAGCATTTGCTCGCCCGCATAATGCCAATCGTACCACTTCCTTACCCAGCGATTAATGTCACCAACAACTTGCGGATTATGAATACCTAAACGTAGCGATGCCGCTTGTACTTTAGCACGTTCTTCATCACCAAAATGACCATCCTGATAGCCCAACTTCACCATTTCTTGCAAGGCAATGATCTTAGCGGAAAAGTCTTGAAAGTGTGCCAATAGCGTTGCATCATCCACAGGAGACTCGGGGGTTATGTCTAAAGGCAATTGCCATTCTGTTGCCCACTCAACCAAAAACGCCTCTTCTTCTACTGAAATTTCATAATCCACACCCGCCATTTGTACGAGCAGTTGTAACAATGCTTCACGCTGCGTCTGTGTTAATTTATACGCGAAACCCGATACAGCAAACTGATGTAAACGCATAACTAGTATCCTCTCCCTGTTGAAGCTGTACGATTAAGACTTTTTCCGCATTTCAATTTGACTAACATCACGCACCGCACCAAAAGCAGCACTTGTTGCCATTGCCGCATAGGCACGTAATGCAGGAGAGACCGTGCGTTCACGCGCGTGTTCTGGTTGCCATGCATGAATGCCTTTCGCTTCCATTGCTTCACGACGCGCCTGCAACTGAGCATCGGTTAAGTTAACATTAATACTACGATTCGGAATATCAATCGTAATAATATCACCATTCTGTACTAAACCGATATTGCCACCCTCTGCTGCTTCCGGCGATACATGACCAATGGACAATCCAGAAGTGCCGCCAGAGAAACGACCGTCAGTCAAAAGTGCGCAAGCTTTACCTAACCCTTTTGACTTTAGATAAGAGGTTGGGTAAAGCATTTCCTGCATACCTGGCCCTCCTTTAGGACCTTCGTAACGAATAACAACCACTTCTCCTGACTGTACTTCATCACCCAAAATCCCTTTTACTGCAGCATCTTGGCTTTCATAAATACGAACTGGACCTTCAAAGAAGAAGTTACTTTCATCAACGCCAGCAGTTTTAACAATACAACCATGTTGTGCAATATTACCGGACAAAACAGCTAGCCCACCATCTTGTGTATAGGCATGCTCAACCGAGCGAATACACCCTTTTTCTGCATCGTCATCCAGTGTTTGCCAACGCGCTGACTGACTAAACGCTTCTGTTGTGCGAATGCCACCAGGTGCTGCTTTATAAAACGTTTTTACCGACTCATCAACCTTAGTGCCGCGAATGTCCCAACGAGCAATCGCATCTGCCATCGTTGGCGTATGTACTGTATGGCAATGAGTGTGTAATAACCCACCGCGCGCTAACTCGGCAAGAATACGCATAATGCCACCCGCGCGATGCACATCTTCCATATGATAATCTGGATGATTCGGCGCTACTTTCGACAAACAAGGAACTTTACGACTCATACGATCAATATCAGCCATAGTGAATTCAACCTTGGCTTCATGGGCTGCGGCCAAAAGATGCAACACTGTATTGGTCGACCCGCCCATTGCAACGTCTAATGCAACAGCATTTTCAAAAGCATCAAAAGTCGCAATGCTACGCGGCAAGACTGTTTCATCGTTTTGCTCATAATAACGTCGTGCTAGCTCAACAATACGACGACCTGCTTCTAAAAATAGTTCTTTACGATCAGCGTGTGTAGCTAACACCGAGCCATTACCTGGCAATGCCAACCCTAATGCTTCCGCTAAACAGTTCATCGAATTAGCGGTAAACATGCCAGAACAAGAACCACAAGTTGGACAAGCAGAACGTTCAATGGCATCAACATCGGTATCGCATACCGTATTGTTTGCAGCAGCAACCATCGCATCCACCAAGTCGATGCTTATTTTTTTACCACCCAACACAACCTTGCCAGCTTCCATCGGACCGCCTGAAACAAAAATGGTCGGAATATTCAAGCGTAGCGAAGCCATCAACATGCCTGGTGTGATTTTGTCGCAATTAGAAATACAAATTAGCGCATCCGCACAATGCGCATTAACCATATACTCAATACTGTCTGCAATCAAATCACGGCTTGGAAGCGAATACAGCATGCCATCATGTCCCATAGCGATGCCATCATCAACAGCAATGGTATTAAATTCTTTCGCAACACCACCTGCCGCTTCGATTTCACGTGCCACAAGTTGGCCTAAGTCTTTCAAATGCACATGCCCAGGCACAAACTGCGTGAATGAGTTTGCAATGGCAATAATCGGTTTACCAAAGTCTTGTTCGCCCATTCCAGTTGCCCGCCATAATGCACGCGCGCCAGCCATATTGCGACCATGAGTAGAAGTACGAGAACGATATTGAGGCATAGCAAGTTCCTTAAAGCAAAAAACGGTATAATGAAACCTATTTTCGCACATTTCGAGACAAGATGCTCCTATGTTACCACCAGATTTTGTTCACGCTTTTCGTCAGTCGTCGCCTTATTTCAATGCGCATCGAGATAGTACCGTGGTTATTTATCTGGATGGCGCGGCACTACAAAATGGTGATGCCGCCTTACCACTTATCCAAGATTTAGCACTTTTACAAAGCTTGGATGTGCGCATTGTACTGGTTGCAGGCGCTCGACCTTTTATTGATGCCGAACTCGCTGCACAAGGCTTAGACTGTCAATATCACAATGGATTACGCATTACGCGCAAAGAGCATCTTCCTGCGGTTGCACAAGCTGTTGGTCAAATGCGTGTCGAAATTGAATCTTGGTTTTCTAGTGGTCAAGCTAAACAAAGCTACGCTGTACGCCCACTATTTGTCTCATCTGGCAACTGGGTGATGGCAAAACCACTAGGTATTATTGATGGTATCGACTTTCAACATACAGGTACCGTTCGTCGCATTGAAACAGACCCCATCGAAGCTGTGTTAAACATGGGGCATATCGTACTACTAACGTCACAAGCCTACTCGATTACGGGGGATATTTTTAATTTGTCGAGCATTGATCTTGCTGTAGAAGCAGCAATTGCGCTACAAGCAGACAAGCTTTTATGGCTGACCGATCCAGAACACCTCATTGCCGCACGCGCAGCTTTACCAACAGAGCTTTCAGCAAACGACATGCCGAAACTGCTCGACAAAGCTGACTTGCCAGATGCAACACGTGCACTGCTTAATGCCAGCATTAAAGCGGCAAGAGAAGTGGATCGTGTGCATTTACTCGATCGCACCCTAGACGGCGCACTGCTGCTCGAACTGTTCACCCGCGATGGTGTCGGCATTATGATTAATCAAAATGATTATGACGTCGTGCGTCAAGCAAGCATTGAAGATATCGGCGGCATTTTATCGTTACTTGAGCCCCTAGAAGCAGCAGGCGCATTGGTTAAACGCCCCCGAGAACAACTTGAAATGGAAATAGAGCATTTCACCGTTTTAGAGCGTGATGGCGCTATTATCGGCTGTGCAGCACTCTACCCCTATGCAGACAACCACACAGCCGAGCTTGCTGCCTTCGCCATTAACCCCAATTACCGTCGAGGTGGTCGTGGTGCTAAGTTACTTGCAGACATTGAGCGTCGCGCTAAACAGCAAGGCATTCAGTCTTTGTTTCTATTAACGACACAAACCATGCATTGGTTTATTCGCCACGGTTTTGTACAAACCGATCTGTCTACTCTGCCCCAGGCGCGCGCGCAACTGTACAATTTTCAGCGTCGCTCTGCCGTATTTAGTAAAAAACTAGTATGAGTTCTAAACTTCCAAAACACCCGCTTGCTCGTCGCGTTCGCGGCTTTCTACCTGTCGTTGTGGATGTTGAAACAGGCGGCTTTAACCATCAAACCGATGCGTTACTCGAAATCGCTGCCGTTATTTTAGATATTAATCATGATGGGCTACTCGTTCCTGGCGAAACCGTACATGCCCATGTGCAACCTTTTCCTGGAGCAAACATTGAAAAAGCTGCCAAAGACTTTTTGGGCTATGATCCACACAACCCACTCAGGCTCGCGATTGATGAAAAAACAGCGCTAGAGCAGATTTTTGCCCCTATCCATAAACGCATCAAAGAAACGGGGTGTACGCGCGCAATTTTATGTGGTCACAATGCTTTTTTCGATCTATCTTTTGTTAAAGCAGCCGCAGAACGCCATAAATTAAAATGTCCTTTTCATCAATTTAGTACCTTAGATAGTGTCACGTTAGGTGCATTGGTTTATGGTCAAACCGTACTAGCCAAAGCAGCGATGTTCTCTGGTATGGCATGGGATAATCAACAAGCGCACGGCGCACTCTACGACACACAAAAAACGGCCGAACTTTTTTGCAGTATTTTCAATCGTTATCCACTGCCCGTGATTGATGCCATAAATCGTAACGAAAAAGAGTAATCTATCATGCATAATTTTGTGCTCGACTCGCGCTTAGCGCAAGACAGCCACTTCATCTACGACTTGCCTCTATGCCAAGTAAGGCTTGAGAACGTGCGCAATTTCCCGTGGCTCATCCTAGTGCCACGTATTGCCAACCTAAGCGAGGTACATCAATTAACAGCCAACCAACAAGCACAACTACTTAATGAAAGTAGCCAATGTGCTCACGCATTATTAACCCTTTTTCCGCTCGATAAAATGAATGTTGGCGCTCTTGGAAATGTGGTATCGCAATTACACTGGCATGTCGTAGGGCGTCGTAAAGATGATGATGCTTGGCCGCGTCCTGTGTGGGGGTTTAATCCGACAGCGCCATGGCAAGAAGACGAAATAAACATGATCAAATCGCGCCTGATTGCGCAATTTGATCAATAAATAGATTATGTAAGCAACACTGGCGTTTGTGGCGAGGCAATCACCAATTGTTGCGAATTTGTTTTGAAAAACGC
>JAEMQD010000128.1 GCA_022759035.1 Thiotrichales bacterium | reverse complement strand
CCATTTGTTGCAAACGCAGCTGGTGAAACAAATAAAGCAGCAACCGCTGTTGCTAATAGTTTTTGGTTAATTGTCTTCATGAGAATCCTCTATTATTATGAAGTTTAGGTAACATTGTTACCACACCCTTGTGTGGTAACAAATAGGGTTGGGGAATTAGAATTCGCCTTTCGCGCCTTTCTGTAACATTTCCCACATTGTGTCGCGAACTTGCATCGTTGCTTCAAATAATTCTGGTGGCATTTTGCGACCCATTTTGATCGCCATATCCATGTTCATGGTGTAAATCCATAAAGTACCATCTGGATGCTCTACAATATTGACACGACATGGCAAGAAACCAGCCATAGCAGGTGAGAAGTCAGTCATTTTACGTGCTGTTTCTGGGTTACAGAAAGACATAACATGAATCACGCCAGATTTAATGCCGCGCGCTTTTAACTCTTCAGAAAGTGGTAGCTCGCCAACGTTTTTGATATTGCGGTTTGTTGCAACACTGTTAATAGAGTCTTTAACGTCTGCGAGTGAAACGCCTTTTTCAACTTGAATTTTCCACATAGTGGCTTCAGCAATATCACCCTCTGCGTCCACCCATTTATCCCAAATGTCCATAAACGTTTCGCCAGCACCATCACTTAAGTTGCCAATGGCGTGAATTGTGCCGCAGCCACTTAGTGAGGCAACGCCAACAGCCAGTAATAACCCTTTTAACCAGTTAGCCGTATTCATAGTTTTGCTATGCTCCAATCTTGTATTAAATAATTTGACGGAAATTAGAATACACTTATTCCCTTAAAAGCTAAATATTATTTTTTTTATCGGTGAATAATATTTACTAATGGCTAATATTAGCCATTGTTTATTAGTTTAAATCCGAGTGCACCTAGCCATTGCTGGCTTTGTGTCGCTAATCCTTTATTTTCAACGACTAAGTTATTCCATTCTCGCCGCATGGGGTAGTCGCGGCGATAATTTTCGAATTGTTCTGCACGTGTTTTTTCTGTGCTTTGGCGCAGTATTTTGTCGTCTGCTTGAAAGTCATAAGCTTGTTTTAGGATGTCATTTAGTTGCGCAATAGCGGTGTTTTGTTGTGTGGTAAGGGTTTTGTGTGTGCTGTGATGATTAGGAAAGGGGATGGCGCTGTTCTGTCCTAGCCATTGTGATAAGGCATTTGCGACCATCCATCCGCCGCGGAGTTTTGCATCCCATGCATGACCTGCAATATGTGGCGTTGCGCAGTCGCTTTGCGCAAGTAATGCTTCATTAATATGCGGTTCGTGCGACCAGCAGTCGGTGATAATGTGTAGGTCTGGTCGCTGTAATAGGGCTAATTCGTCAACAATGTCGCCTCGTGCGGCGTTAATAAATAAGCTACCGCTTTTTAGCAGGGCTAAATTGTGCGCTTGAATTAAGCCTAAAGTCGGATGCGAACCTTCATTGGTAAGCGGGGTGTGCAGGCTAAGGATGTCGGCTTGTTGTAAGCATTGATCGAGCGGGGTATGTTGGAAGTGCTTTTCTTGTGCGGCACGCGGTGGATCATTAAGCATCAGCGAGATGCCTAGCGCATGTGCTAAGGCAGCAAGTTGTTTACCAACATGACCAACGCCAATAATGGCGAGACGGAGTTGGCTGAATGGTTTGTCTTGCTCTACAGCATAGCGGACAATGTGATTAATAACGTATTCTGCAACAGATCGTGCGTTGCATCCTTGCGCTGTATAAAGATGCACGCCGTGGTGTTTACAGGCTGATTGGTCGATGTGGTCTAGACCAACGACGCTACTGCCAATAAAACGTAGTTGCGGGTTGTTGGTCAGTAAGGCATCGGTTATTTTTGTCCGTGAGCGAATAATGAGGGCATCTGCTTCATGCGCGCGTTGGGCAATTGTTCGTCCTGGTACTATAATAGTGCGCCCAAGCGGCGAGAAAAGTTGTTCCGCTTCTACGATGGCGTCGTCAATCATTAATCTTAACAAGAGAACTCCTTAGCATGTTGCACCCTCTATTGCCGGTTGGTTTTGAAAAGATGATGATACAGGGAATCGTTGGTCCTTTGGAAGTCTGCGTTGCCATGCCCACCTTGTTAACCGATGAAACCCCTTTATTGTTGATTGCACATCCGCATCCGTTGCATGGCGGAAGTTTTCATAACAAGGTTGTGCAAACGATTGCGAAAGCGGGGGCAGAGTTAACTTGCTTGGTGGTGTGTTTTAACTTTCGTGGTGTTGGTGCCTCTGCTGGTGAGTTTGACCATGGTCATGGCGAGCGCTATGACCTAAAAGCAGTGTACGAGTTCGCCGTGGCGCAATGGGGTGCTCGAAAGGTTTACTTGGCGGGGTTCTCTTTTGGTGCGTGGATGGCATCTTTGATGGCCGATTTTATTCAGCCTGCGCGCTTGCTTTTAGTGGCGCCGCCTGTGTCTTTGTACCCTATGGAGCGTTTAGATTTAACGGGGTTGCCTGTAACCGTCATTCAGGGCGCTCAAGACGAGGTCGTTTCAAGCGCGCAAGTGTTGCAGTGGGCAACACAACAAAGCGGCGATGTATTGTGGCGTGGTTCGGCCAGTCATTATTTTCATGGTCAATTATTGTGGCTGAAGCAGGCAGTATTAATGACATTACGCTAATCGCGCTAGCAAGGCGTTGGTGTTTTTAATGTATTTGTCATTTAATCATATTAGCATTTAATGATATACTAATATCCTTATGTCCACATTAGTAGGTTTTATTGCACCGAAAGTGGGTGTATCATGCTTTAAATGAAAAAATAACAAATGGCGAGGTTAGTGCTATGCGTGCGTTTTGGCCGCTTTTAGGAATGACATTATGGGCTACTGCGTTACATGCGCAGGCAGAAGAAATGAATTTACGTCAATGTGTGGCTTTGGCTTTAAGTCAAAATCCTTCCCTTATGGCAAGTGCTGCACGAATTGAGCAGGCGCAGGCCGCAATTAATAAAGCACAAAATACCTACTTTCCTAAAGTGACGACGAGCATTGCTGCAACGCGTAGTAATGATCCGCTTAATGTGTTTGGCATGAAGTTAATGCAGCAGTCGGTTGTGCAAGATGATTTTATTGTGCAAAAGTTGAATAATCCTGGCGATTACTCGAATGTGACGACACGTATACAGGCTGAAATGCCGCTTTATACAGGCGGACAAATTGATGCTTATGTTCGTCAAGCAAAGGCGTATTTAGATGCGGCGCAGTCGGGCGATATGGCGGCACGTCAACAACTGATTTTTATGGTTTTTCAGGCTTTTGATGGGGTCGATACCGCTAATGCCTTTGTTGAAGTTGCTGAACAAGGTGTTAAAGCAGCAGAATCTTTTGTAAAAACTGCTGAAAACTTAACGGCGCAAGGCGTGCTCGTTAAGTCTGAATTACTGACAGCGAAGGTGCATTTGGCTAATGTTCAGGTGCAGCTAGAGCAGGCACAAAATCAGCGCAGCGTTGCAGAAGAGCAGTTGAAATTATTAATGGGGATGCCCTTAGATGCCGATTTGCGTTTGATTAAAGGCGCAGGACTAGCACAGCCAGCATTAGATGTTGCGCAAGCGAAAGAAAAAGCACTTGCCGCCAATCCACAGTTGCGTGCGTTGCGTATGCAGGCCGAGTCGTCATCGGCAGCAGTGGATGCGGCGAAGTCGGCTTATTTGCCAAATGTGGGTTTGGTTGCGCGTCAAGATTGGAATGACACGAATGTTGCTTTGAATCACAGTAGTTATACCATCGCAGGTGTCATGAATTGGACGTTGACTGACTTTGGGGTGACGCGAGCGACAGTCGATCAGGCGCGGGCAACGCAGTCTGAACTATTGGCCAAGGTACGGCAGCAAGAACAGGACTTGAATTTTAAAGTGTCTGAAGCTTATAAGAAAGCAAGAGAGGCAGCAAACCGTGTGACTTCTTTAGAGGTGAATGTTCAGCAAGCGGATGAGGCTGAACGCTTGGTGCGACAACGCCATGAAGGTGGTGTGGCGACAATTACAGAAGTATTGGTCGCGGAAACACAGTTGTTAAAAGCCAAAGCAGATTTAGTATCAGCCCGTCATGATGTGAATACACAGCGTGGTATGTTGCGTATGTTATTGGGCGATTTAGATGAAAGTAGTTTTTAATAACTGAGCAGTTACGATAAAAAGATTGGGGTGCATATATGACGTTATTTTCGAAGTGGATGGCTTTTTCAGCAGCGGTAATGATGACACAAGGTGTTTTAGCGCAGGATGTCGTGCGAGAAAACCAAGGGGAGACTGTTGCCGTTAAACAGGCACAGGTAGCAATGACAGAGGTTGTTCCTGGCTCTGTGGTGCCAGATCAGCAAGCAAAAATAGCTTCTCGCTTAATGGGCTATATTCGCAATATGAATGCGGAAGTGGGTCAGAGTGTGAAAGAGGGTCAATTATTATTCTCTATCGACCCAACCGATATTAATAGTCAAATTCGCCAAGCGCAGTCGGCAGTGGCACAGGCGCGTGCTGCGTTAGCTGATGCCAAAGCAGACTATGAGCGCTTTAGTAATTTATTTAAGCAGCAGTCGGTAACACAACAACAATTCGATAAAATGAAGTTGCAATATGAAGTGGCGCAACAAAACTTGGCTGCCGCAGAAGCGGGGTTAGAACAAGCAAAAGGACAAATGCGTTATGCTGATGTTAAAGCACCTTTTGACGGTGTTGTTGTACAAAAGCTTGCAGTAACAGGTGATTTAGCTGCACCAGGTAATCCAGTGCTGGTTTTGGAAAATCGCCAACTAATGAGTGTTCAGGTCGAAGTTTCTTCTGATTTATATCGTTTGTTGTCTTTGGGAGATCGTGCTCAGGTAACGATAGAAGGACACGAAGTTGTTTTGACGGGAACCATTTCAAACTTGGTTGCTGCGGCAAATCCAATTACCCGTACACACACGGTTAAACTTACCTTAAATGGTGCACCTTCAGGGATTAATTCAGGTGCTTTTGCACGCGTTGCCTTTAATCGTGGTGAACGTAGCACCTTGTTGGTGCCAAAAGAAGCGGTTGTTACCCGCGGCGGTATCGTGGGTGTGTTTGTTGTCGGTGACGATGCGATTGCACGCTTTCGCATGGTACGCACAGGTTTGACGCAACAGAATGACATTGAAGTGCAATCTGGATTGACGGCAGGCGAGCAGGTTTTAGTAACAAGTCGTACTGCTGCATTAAATGGTGACCGTATTGTACGTGGAGGTCAGTAATGGCTGATCATCAAGTTTCAACCATGAATATTGCGGGTAAGCTAGCGCAGGTATTTATTCGCTCTAAAATTACCGCGATGATTATGTTGGCAATTACCCTAGCAGGGTTAATGGCTTTAGTGTTAACGCCAAGAGAGTACAATCCACAAATCGTTGTGCCAGCGGCGAATATTATTGTTCCTAAGCCAGGTTCAACACCAGTAGAAGTGTCAAATATGGTTGTGAAACCATTAGAAGCACTGATGAATGCTTTGTCTGGCGTTGATCATACGTTTGGTTATGCGACCAATGATGTTGGTGTGGTGACGGTGCAGTTTAAGGTGGGTGAAGATCAAGAAGACTCGCTCGTTAAATTGTACAGCCAGTTGATGCATAACCGCGACAAAATTCCACCAGATACTTTGGAGCCGTTGGTTCGGCCGATTAACGTAGATGATGTGCCTATTATGACGTTAACCTTGAGCAGTCCTAGGTTAGATGGGATGCAGTTGCGTGATGTTGGCATGAAAGTGTTAGAACAATTGCGTAATGTTCCAGGTGTTTCGTATACCGATGTGCTGGGCGGTGCGCCGCATACGGTTAATATTTGGCTAGATGCACAGCGTCTTGCGTTAACGGGTATTACATTAACGCAAGTTAGCGATATGCTGAAAGGGGTGAATGCCTCTTTAGCTGTCGGTGACGTGGTGAGCAATAATGAGAGTCATCCGTTGCGTGTGACTGGTTATTTGGGTACAGCAAGTGAAGTTGGTGACATCATTATTGGTGTTGAAAAAGGAAAAGCAATTTACCTTAAAGATGTGGCAACGATTGAAGAAGGTCCTAAAGAAGTCGATAGCTACTCACGCATTGGCTTTGGGCCAAGTGCGAGTGGTGCGACATCGGATGATGCGCTGCCAGCGGTGACGTTGGCATTAGCTAAAAAATCGGGAACGAATGCGGTTGATGTTGCTCATGCAGTGCTGACTAAGTTAGATACCCTTAAAGCGAGTATGATTCCAGATGACGTTACTGTCACCGTTACCCGTGATGATGGTGAAAAAGCCAATGAAGCAGTGAATACCTTGGTTGAGCATTTGCTCATTGCAATTGGTACTGTGGTTGTTATTTTGGTGGTGTTTTTGGGTTGGCGAGAAGCGGGAATTGTTACGCTTACGGTGCCACTCATTCTTTTCGTTGTGTTAATGGCTGGCTTATTAGCGGGACAAACCATTAACCGTATTACCTTGTTTGCGTTAATTCTCTCGCTTGGTTTATTGGTGGATGCGGCCATTGTCGTGATTGAAAACATTCATCGACACATGCATGGTGGGATACCTGCCGATGGCTTAGATGGCTTGTTTATTCGCGCTACGAATGAAATTGGTAACCCAACGAACGTCGCAACCTTGGCAGTTATTATTGCTTTTATTCCTATGGCGTTTGTGACGGGAATGATGGGTCCATTCATGGCGCCTATTCCGTTTAATGTGCCAGTAGCGATGATTGCTTCGTTATTGATCGCCTATATGGTGGTTCCTTGGGCGGCACGCCTATTTTTGACGAAAAAAGCGTTACAGCAAATGTCCGCTACGACTTCTTTAGAGGATCATCACGAGCATAAGGAAGATCCGTTACAACGCATTTATGAAAAAGTGATTACGCCTATGTTAGATAGTCGTACACAGCGTAATGTCTTTTTAGGGGTGGTTGTGGTGCTCTTGGTGGCAGCGATGATTATGCCTGCATGGCAATTCATTCGTCCAGCAGGCGTGAATGGTCCGCAAAGTGCGCTCGGTGTCGAATTAAAAATGTTGCCTAACGATAATACTAATACATTTTTATTGCAGATTGATATGCCGTCAGGCACAGCATTAGAAGCGACAGACCAAGTGGCTGATGCCGTTATGCGTGTATTAGCGCATACGAAGCATGTTAGTAACTACCAAGTGTTTGGTGGCGCACCAGCGCCGATAGATTTTGCTGCGCTTGTTCGTGGCGACATGGTAAGAAAAGGCAACAACTTCGCACAAATTCGCGTTAATTTGGTGGGTAAGCATGAGCGTAGCGAAACATCGCATGACATTGCTTATCAATTAAATGAGACGTTAAATGCGGTGCGCTCGGTTTATCCAACTGCCAAAATTAAGCTATATGAAACACCGCCAGGCCCGCCTGTTCAGGCGCAAATTATGGCTGAATTATATGGTCCAGATTACGATAAATTGCGTGTTGCGGCAGATGAGATTACCGAAAAAATGCACGACATTTATGGCATGATTAACATCGATAATTCTGTCATTACGAGTACCGATACTTATGAGATTACGATAGACCGCGAGCGCGCTAACTTAATGGGTGTTGTTCCTGCTAAGGTGGCGAAAATGCTGCGCGACTATGTTTCTGGTTTTAGTATTGGCACGTTGCACTTGAATGATGCGCGTGAACCCGTAGATATTTTGGTGCGGTTGCCGCGTGGTGATCGTACTGTCGCAGAGCAATTGCTTTCGCTACGAGTGACAAGTTTGGCTGGAGAGTCGGTGCCTTTATCGGCTTTGGCTACGATTCAGCATGTTGACACGGCAAAACCGATCTACACCAAAGATCAGCATCCTGTTGTCTTTGCTGGTGGCGAATTGATTACCTCTAGTCCAGTTTATGCGGTATTAGCAGCGGATAGCTGGCTGGACAATCAGCCTTTGCCAAAGTCTGGGTTAACTTTCCAAACAGCAAATTTGAACTTTGTAGAGGCAGAAGCAAAAGATGTGACTGACAATACCATATTGTGGGGTGGTGAAATGCGTTTGACCTTAGACGTATTCCGCGATATGGGCAGTGCATTTATTGTAGCATTGGTGCTGATTTACTTGATTTTGGTCGGCTATTACAAGTCGTTTATGCTGCCAGTTATTGTTATGGGCGCAATTCCATTAACCATGATTGGTATCTTTCCAGGGCATGTGATTACCAACCAAGCGTTTACTGCAACCTCAATGATTGGCGTCATTGCTTTAGCGGGCATCGTTGTGCGTAACTCACTCTTATTAATCGATTTTATTTTAGAGTACCGTGCGCAAGGACAGGACTTGAAAACAGCGGTAATTGAAGCTGGTAAGGTTCGTTTCAGGCCTATTTTATTAACCGCGTTAGCGATTATTTTAGGCTCGGCGATTATGATTACTGACCCTGTTTTTGGTGGTTTGGCTGTGTCATTAATCTTTGGTACGTTTGCTTCGACGGCGTTGACGTTAGTCGTTATTCCGCTGATTTACTACATTTACGAGTTTTATCGTGGTAAACGGATGGCGACATTATAGAAAAAGTTGCTTGTTGCCTTGCCAGGGAATAGGTTTTCGTATAAAATTATGAATCCTTTTCCCTAAAACCCCGAATTTTATGTAAAGCGATATCGCTTTTTGAAAGGAAAAAATTGGATGAAAACTTTTGTTGCCAAGCCACTCGAAGTAAAACGCGATTGGTATGTGGTTGATGCTGAAGGTAAAACGCTAGGTCGTTTAGCCGCTGAAATTGCAAGCCGTTTACGTGGTAAGCATAAGCCTATTTATACGCCTCACGTTGACTGTGGTGATTATATTATCGTGATTAACGCTGAGAAAATTGGTGTTACTGGCGCTAAACGTACTGATAAAATGTACTACCGTGTTACTGGTTATGTTGGTAACATGAAGTCAGCTTCATTTGAAAAAATGATTGAGCGTTCGCCTGAGCGTGTGCTTGAAATTGCCGTTAAAGGTATGTTGCCAAAAGGCCCATTGGGTCGTGACATGTACCGTAAACTGAAAGTGTTTGCTGGTAGTACCCATCCACATGCTGCACAGCAGCCTGTTGCGTTAGATCTGTAAGGAGTTGAAGATTATGGCTATGGAACAGTACTTAGGTACGGGTCGTCGTAAGAGCTCAACTGCACGCGTTTTCTTGCGTCCAGGCTCTGGTAAAATTGTGATCAATGGTCGTTCGCTAGAACAGCATTTTCCGCGTGAAACTGACCACATGATCGTTCGTCAACCATTAGAAGTGACAGCAGCTACAGAGCGTTTCGACGTGCTAGTAAATGTTGTTGGTGGTGGTACGACAGGTCAAGCTGGTGCGATCCGTCACGGTTTGGCGCGTGCATTAGTTGCATTTAACGAAGAAAATCGTTCTTTGCTACGTGCTAAAGGTCTATTAACGCGTGATGCTCGTGAAGTTGAACGTAAAAAGATCGGTTTGCACGGCGCACGTCGTCGCCCTCAGTTCTCGAAACGTTAATTCGTTTTTTGGACTGCAAAAAAACCCGCCATCTGGCGGGTTTTTCTATGCCTTGTTTTCTTGAATTCAAAAAAACGATTGGCGGCACAAAAAAATACCCTCAACGTACTTTGTGTAGCGTGAGGGCATTTTGAGATTGGTTAAGCAGCAGTTAGCATGCTGTAAATTTCGTCTTTTAGCGCTAAACGTTGCTTTTTAAGCGTTTCCAACTCTGCGTCACCTGCATTTTCCGCGCCTTCTTCGATACGTAACACTGCCTTATCCACACTATGATAGTTATCAAATAACTTTGCAAAATGTGCGTTTTCCATTTTCAAAGCATGAATTTTATCTTTAAATGCTGGAAATTCGTTCACTAGAGATGGATGATTGTCTACATGCATAATAT
This sequence comes from Thiotrichales bacterium, assembly GCA_022759035.1. GTDB lineage: Bacteria > Pseudomonadota > Gammaproteobacteria > Thiomicrospirales > Thiomicrospiraceae. The sequence continues at coordinate 36,631 of JAEMQD010000128.1, read as the reverse complement.
GCCTCGCTTCTCGCTTAATAATTTAGTTGTCTCAACGTGGTAATCATAGGCCATTTTGGTTTAGCGTTACATGATATCTATCAAGTTTTACGCATTTTTTCACGCTCAATGGCGCGATAGCCGATATCGGTACGATAAAAGGCACCCTCAAATTGTACTTGTTGTAATGCGTTATAGGCAGCAGCTTGCGCTTGTTCTGTGCTTTCGCCTAGAGCGGTGACACAGAGTACGCGCCCGCCGTTTGTGATGATATTGCCTGAAGCATCTGTTGCTGTTCCAGCCTGAAAGACTTTGGCGCCGGTTGCTTCTGCTTTAGTAATGCCTGTAATGATGTCGCCTTTTTTGGGCTCATCTGGATAATTGGCTGCGGCCATAACTACGCCGACAGCCACTCGTGTATCCCACTGGGTGGTGGTTGTATCCAGTTGACAGGCGAGCGCGGCTTTAACCAATTCGACTAAGTCTGATTGTAGGCGCATCATAATGGGCTGTGTTTCTGGATCACCAAAGCGACAGTTAAATTCTAAGGTTTTAGGGTTGCCATCGCTGTCTATCATGCATCCTGCGTATAAAAAACCAGTGTAAGGGTTGCCTTCTTCTGCCATGCCTAGCAGTACTGGGTTAATAATACGTTCCATAATTTTATTGTGTACATCATTTGTTACAACAGGCGCAGGTGAGTACGCGCCCATGCCGCCAGTATTCGGTCCTTTATCGCCATTATCTCGTGCTTTGTGATCTTGGCTGGTTGCCATTGGTAGTGCATTTTTTCCATCACACATGACGATGAAACTGGCTTCTTCGCCTGCTAAGAATTCTTCGACGACGAGTCTCGCACCAGCAGAGCCAAACTTTCCACCTAGAATGTCTTCGACGCCAGCTTCTGCTTCGGCAAGGGTCATCGCTACGATTACCCCTTTACCCGCAGCTAAGCCATCGGCTTTTAACACAATGGGGGCACCCTTTTCTCTGACGTAGGCGAGTGCTTCAGCACGTTGTTCACCAGTAAAGACCTGATAAAATGCGGTAGGAATATGGTGGCGTGCCATAAAATCCTTAGCAAAAGCTTTTGAACTTTCTAGTTGTGCAGCGATTTTAGTTGGTCCAAAAATGGCTAAATTGGCAACGCGAAACGCATCAACAATGCCAGCAGCGAGTGGCGCTTCTGGTCCAACAACCGTTAGTGCAATGTTATTAGCTTGTGCAAATGTGACTAAAGCAGCAACATCGGTTGCGCCAATCGCTACGTTTTCACATTTGGCTTCTTGTGCTGTTCCAGGATTGCCAGGCGCAACGTAAACTTTGTTAACTTGAGTTGATTGCGCTAATTTCCATGCTAGGGCGTGCTCACGGCCGCCATTGCCGATAACGAGAATATTCATCTGTGGTGCTTTCCGAAATAAAACAAGGGTGTTGTTATATTATAAGGGATAGGGTGTTTTTGGCACATAAAAAAGCCGTCCAGAGGACGGCTTTTGCGCGAGTTGTGTCGCTTATTTCAACACAGGGCGTGCATTCACGGGTTGTACGGGGCGATTGTTTGGATGTCCCATCACCTTAGTGAATTGTTCGAGTTGTGCTTGAGAAACAGTCATTGGTTTTTTCATCACTAACCATGTGACGCCTTCAGAGCAGGGTGGGGTTGTTAAAGAGCCGTTGAAACGGTAATAGTCTTTGTTGTTTGGTAGTAGGCTGATGGCGCTAATTTTGTGTACAAGTTCGGCTTTGTCGCCTGCTTTCGCTGGCATGTTTGCCCATGCTTTTTTCAATGCACTATTTTCCTTGCCAATCTTAAACATTACACCAATTACAGCAAGATTGCCTTTGTCGTCGGCATGAACAAAGTGCGCTTCTAGAGGGTAAGATTTGCCATCAATTTCGTTTTCGCTAGGCGCATGGAAGTGGAATTGTTTTAATTGATAGGTGTGGCCTTGTAAGGTAATGCTACTACCTGAATTGACATTGACCTGAATGGTGTGTCCATTATTGATGACTTCATATCCACCTTGCGTGTAGTTAATGGTGATTTTTGGTGTTTCTGCTTCTAGGGTTTGGGTAATGTTGATTGGGGATTGATTTTTACCTGTGCTACAGAGTGCATAGTCTGGGCTGAGTTTTCCCCAATGTTCTGGACTGTCATTGCCCTCATATCCCCAGTGGGCGTCATGGCTGTCGGCAAAAGTCATGCTGCTAAAAGTGATTAAGGCAAGTGTGAGAAGGTGCTTTTTCATTAAGAATTCCTTTTTTGTCATGTAAAAATAAACAATCGCTAATTTTAAACGTTATCAACGGTTATGAATAGTTATAAAAATGGGAAAAAATATGCATTTTATTTGCTTGAGAAGTTTCTGCTGAATCATGCGAGAGATGATGTAGGAATTAGTTGCGAGAAATAGAATTTAATGCAATGAGCAATAAGTTTACTCAACTGAAAAGCATGAATGCCTAAAAACAAGTGAAGGGGGTTTGTTAGCAATTTCTTCATGTTAAAAATTAATCAGGAATAAATTTAAGCACATTGCCATTGATACAGTAGCGCTTACCTGTCGGGGGTGGGCCATCATCAAAGACATGGCCAAGATGAATGCCAGAGCTTGCACTACGGACTTCGACACGATGCATGCCATGGCTGTTATCTTCTACGAGTACAATTGCGCCTTCAACAGGGTTGAAAAAGCTTGGCCAGCCAGTGCCGCTGTTAAATTTGGTATCTGTTCTGAAAATAGGGGCGCCCGTAATCGGATCGACAAAGGTGCCAGGGCGTTTTTCATCTAAATGTGATCCAGTAAAGGGGCGCTCTGTGCCTTGCTCAAAAGCGATGCGCTGTTGGTCGGGTGTCAGCAGTTGAAAACCGAGCCATTTCCAAAAGCGCATTTTGTCGCCTTCATAACCCGTATAGCGCGCAATTTCCTTTCCTTGTTGAAAGAGCACAATGGTTGGCGTTGCAAATAAAGGTTTTTCTAAGATTAAGCCATCTGGTGGTTGGCTTGTTGCGATTTCTTGAATTGGCATATCGCTTTGCCACTGGGCAACAATTTCTTGCTTAAATTGTTTACAAAAAGCACAGTCTGGTGCGGTAAATACGATAAGTTGCTTTGCCGATGTATCATGCATGGCTGACTCCTTGCTGCAGGCGGTAATGCAAGTGGTTATGCTTAGGAAGATCGAAAAAAACAAGATGATTTGTTTTAACATGTTTACTCCCTGTGCGCGACGCAAGCAGTCATAATAAATATGGCTTACGCCGCTAATGGCACTTTATTAGTGACGGAAGTGACGCATACCCGTAAATACCATGGCCATGCCGTGCTCATTGGCAGCATCAATCACTTCTTGGTCACGCATAGAGCCGCCAGGTTGAATAATGCAGCTAATACCGACAGAAGCAGCATTGTCGATGCCGTCACGGAATGGGAAAAAAGCGTCTGATGCCATCACGGCACCTTTCACTTGTAAGCCCGCGTGCTCTGCTTTAATCGCTGCAATTCTTGCAGAGTTAACGCGGCTCATTTGGCCGGCACCAATACCAATCGTTTGACGGTTTTTAGCATAAATAATTGCATTCGATTTGACATATTTTGCTACTTTCCAAGCAAAAATGAGGTCGTGCATTTCAGCTTCGGTAGGTACGCGTTGCGTAACAACTTTTAAGTCGCTTTCTTGAATCATGCCCATGTCTGCATCTTGTACAAGTAGTCCGCCATTGACACGTTTGAAGTCTAGGAAAGGACTACGCGTTTCTGGTAAAACGCCACAAGTTAATACGCGAACATTCGGCTTGCTAGCTGCGATTGCGAGGGCTGCTTGCGAGACTTCTGGTGCAATAATGACTTCGACAAATTGACGGCTAATAATGGCTTGCATGGTATCTGTATCAAGTGGTCGGTTGAAGGCAATAATGCCGCCAAAAGCAGATTCTGGATCGGTAGCGTAAGCAAGGTCGTAGGCTGTGCGAATGCCATCGAGGCTAACCGCTACGCCACACGGATTGGCGTGTTTAACAATAACACAAGCAGGCTTGACGAATGACTTAACGCATTCTAGCGCAGCATCGGTATCGGCAATGTTGTTGTATGACAGCTCTTTTCCCTGAAGTTGTCGAGCAGTAGCGACAGAAGCTTCCTTAGCTTTAGGATCAATATAGAAAGCGGCGTTTTGATGCGGGTTTTCGCCATAGCGTAAGTCTTGTGCTTTAACAAATTGGCTGCTAAATGTGCGTGGGAAAAGTGCAGGTTGTTCAAATGTTGCCTCACCCAAGCGTGCACCGAAATAATTAGCGATAGCGCCATCGTAACGAGAAGTTGTTTCATACGTTTTAATGGCAAGATCAAAACGCGTTGCATGAGATAATTGCCCAGCGTTTGCTTTCATCTCGTCGATAATGCGTCCATAGTCGGCAATGTCGGTAATAACGGCAACGTCGGCATGGTTTTTAGCTGCTGCACGTAGCATGGCAGGACCACCAATATCGATGTTTTCGATGGCATCTTCTAAGCTACAGTTAGGGTTGGCTACTGTCGCTTCAAATGGGTACAAGTTAACCACTAATAGATCAATTGCCTGAATGCCATGTTCAGCCATAATTGCGTCATCGGTACCCCGACGTCCTAATAAACCGCCATGCACTTTAGGATGTAGCGTTTTTACGCGGCCATCCATCATTTCAGGAAAGCCTGTGTAGCTTGATACTTCAATAACAGGGATATTCGCATCTTTGATTGCTTTAAAAGTGCCGCCAGTCGAGAGTAATTCAACACCCATGCTGTTTAATGTGCGTGCAAAATCGATGAGGCCGGCTTTATCGGAAACGCTTAATAAGGCGCGACGAACAGGTTTAAGCATGAGGTGAATCTCCAACAGAAAGGTTAACTTGCGGCACAAGGCCATATTGTTTCAGTTTTTTATTTAACGTGTTACGATTAATGCCAAGCCAACGTGCACACATGCTTTGATTATTACCTGTTCTGCGCATAACGAATTCTAACAAGCCACGCTCCATTTCTTGCGTCATAATTGCGTGCAGGTTGCTAGGAATTTCACCATCTAAGGTGGTGAAATAATGTTCTAATACGCTATGTACAGCGTTGTTTAGGCTATTAGGCGAAGACATGTGAGGTGGGCTAGGTCTTTATTGATTTTGGACTTTAATTTTAATCGAAAGTGACCAGAATGTTAAGTTAAATAAATAAGCTTTTATTGTGGAGAGGAATAAGGTGTTTGATTGGTTATTGGGTAAAAAGAAAGTCAAACTCTTGTCGGCGCAAGATACAAATAAGTTGCTAAAGGCGAGCATTAAGGTTGATGGGCAGGGTTTGTATGTATGGCAGCATGAGCGATCTTTGCTTGATGTGCTTGATAAAGCAGGCTTGCCTGTCCGCTCAAGTTGTCGTAATGGTAATTGTGGTGCTTGTATTGCTTATTTGATAAAAGGAGAGGTGGGCTATGTAAAAACGGTTCATTTTCCGTTAGAAAAAAATGAGTTATTAATGTGCTCCTGTGTGCCAATTGGGGACATTGAAATCGCTTTGCCGCTGCATCCGATTGACCCTAGAAAAAGAAAACGATCGTCGTACTAAACATTTTTTAGTAAAGGAATAGCACTAAATCCTTTCGTTTGTAGTGCATGATTGTCTATACCCCACCAATGATGTGTGAGTGTCGCGTAGAGTTGTCTAAAGTCGGTGGTAAATCGTAAATCGCCATTGTCTAAATCGGTCAGTTTGGGTTGCGCCCCGTACAAGCCGCCCTTTACTGCGCCGCCCATGACTAGGTGCGGTGCGGCTGTGCCATGATCTGTGCCCTGGCTGGCGTTTTCAATGACCCGCCGCCCAAATTCTGAATAGGTCATAATGATTGTGTCTTGCCATAAGTTATGCGCCACCATAGTTTGTGCGAAACTATCTAACCCTGCGGCTAGGTTGGTTAGCAAGCGTTGATGTTGCTCATACTGATTATTATGGGTATCAAAACTGCCGATGCTTACTTTAATAACGGGCGTTTTGACGCCAGCGATAAGGAGTTGTGCGGCAAGTGCTAAGCGCTTTCCAAAAGCATTGTCTGGAAAATTGAGCGGGATTTGGGGTGATTTGCCGAGTAGTTGGCTAATTTCAAACGCTGAGCGTTTGGCTTGATAAGCGACCTGTTGAATGTGTGTTAGTGCTTGATTTTCTTGATGAATGGTAGGTTCAGAAAGGGATAATTGGTTGGCTTGGTTTAGAAAACGTTGTACATCTGTTAGGAGTAGGCTGTTGTTTAATCCGTTGAGCGGTCCAAGATCGTTCGCTAAAGAAATACCATCTAAATGACGTTCAATGTGCAATTGTGGGATGACCTTTGCTAACCAGCCAGTTGCTAAACTTTGCTCTGCGCCTGAGCCACTTTCCCAAATATCAAGTGAGCTGAAGTGTGAGCGGTTAGGATGTGGATATCCGACGCCTTGCACCCAAGCAAGATTACCTTTTTTCCACCAAGGGTGTAAGCGGGTTAGCGCGCTATTTAAAGCGAGCGATTCGCTAAGAGGAATGCAAGCCTCTGTTTGCAAGGCAAGGGTTGGTCGGTATTGATAATAGTGTTTATCCCGAAAAGGGATTAGGGTGTTTAAGCCATCATTGCCGCCAGAAAGCTCAATCAGAATAAGGGTTTTACCTAGGCTACTTGCTTGACTAATTGGGCTAGCCAGTGCAAAGGGTGTGCCAATGAGTAATTTGAAAAAATCACGTCGTTCCATTGTTTTTTCTGTGCGCTTACTTTAATTGAAAAATGGGGTCGAGCAGCCAAGCTTCTATTTGTTGGATCGGTCTACCGTCTGGATAATTATTCGGTGGCAACGCCAATAATACCATCTGCCAAAGTTGTTGCGTGGCACTATTCCATGTTTCGGGTAGTTTTTTGCTGCGCATGCCATTGGGGTCGTATAGGAAGTGTCTAATTAGCTGTTGGCGTGCAACAAAGGTATTGGTGTTAATCCAACTATTGCCGCCTTCCCATCCTTTAACATTGGGTGGGTTGAATAAATCTTGTCCCAATAGACTGATTTGGTTGCGCCATTGTGGTGATTGTTCATTAGGTGATTTCCAAACCCTAAGTAAACCAACGATGTAATCGGTGGGAGACTTTACTAATACACCATGATTCCGCTGATCCCAAAACGCGTCGGTATTAAATAGATCTATCAACAGTAGTTTGATATCGTAATGATGGTTGTGTTGCCAGCGTATTGCGAGCATATTAACTGTTGCTAAATCGGGTGTGTCAGAAATAAATTGTCGCCATAGTTTGGTGATAATGAAGCGGCTAGTGGCGGGTTGATCTAAGACGATGCGGATAATATCATCGCCGTTAAAGTTCCCTGTTTTGCCTAAAAAGGTTTTTATGCCGTTGTCATGTTCTTTTGCGTTAAATTGAAAACAGGCATTTTCGCGATTAACTGTCCATCCAGAAAAAGCACGCGAAGCCTCTTTGATGTCTTGCTCGCGGTAGTTTCCTATGCCTAGGCTAAATAATTCGAGCAACTCTCTTGCAAAGTTTTCATTAGGTTGTTCTTTGCGATTATTTGCGGCATCAAGATAACGCAACATAGCTGGATCGTGAATCATCGCGTTAAGTAAGTTGGCGAAGTTGTCTAAGGCAAAGCGCCGCTGCGTGTTGTGCTGTAATGCCATGAGTCGTGCTGTTCGAACTTTTTGAATACTAGAGGTAAAATGGTTGTGCCAAAAAAGCATCATTTGCTCGGCTAGCGGTGTTTTGGTTTCAACCATTTGTTGTACCCACCAGCTTTGCAGGCTTTCTAATCTTTGTCGTTCGAGTTTTTGCGCCGCTTGACGCTCATCGGGGCTACGAAGCATCATGGTTTCATGACTTACTTCTGGCGCAGTCATCAATGTGTTGTCTATGGGGTGAATTGGTTTAGTGCTAGCTTGCGTCACAATACGGACAACAGCCTGTTCTCGAGAAAGCGGAAGTAAGGGAGAAATTTCTTGCCAGGTTGGATCGAAGCCTGTACGAGCGAGTAAGTGTCGCGCATCACTAATGGTTAAGGCATGCGCTGGGTGGTAAGTGGCGCACAGCAGTAACAACGCAATAATGCTTGGTTGTGCGTTGTGACGACGAAAACAAAAAAGCCGGCATGCAGCCGGCTTTTTCTGTATAAGCGCGTTAAGCGCTAGCCACCATTGCTTTAACACGAGCATTTAAGCGGCTTTTTGTGCGCGCAGCTTTGTTAGCATGAATGATATTTTTGCGTGCGATGGTATCAATTTGTGCTTGCGCTTTGCGGAATGCAGCCATTGCAGCAGCATGATCGCCAGTTGCAACTGCTTCTAACGTGCGACGAATTAATGTTTTAGTTTTAGATTTTTGTGCAACATTGCTTAAACGGTTACGTTCAGCGATTTCAACACGTTTTTTAGCAGAAACGATATTTGCCATGAGGTTATGCTCCGATTAAATTGGGTAATCCGTAGATGCTTGCAATCCATCAAATGAGACAGAGATAAAATGCAAAAACAAGATTATCCTTTTTTTTGTTTTTTTTGTCAAATATAGTTAAGTTAACGCGCTCAATTCACTCGAAAAATGTGACTGTTTCCGTTAAACTCATCGGTCTATAGCTTGCTAATTTTTAAAGGTAGTTACGTTGCTATGATGATGTGGGCATGGATTGGGGCAATATTGATTGGTATTAGTTTGGGGCTGCTTGGTTCTGGTGGTTCTATTTTGACAGTGCCAGTGCTTATTTATTGGGTTGGGCTGGATGAAAAGGTTGCCTTTGCCAGTTCGCTAGCGATTGTTGGCTTAATTAGTTTATTTAGTGCGTTACGTTATGCTAAATGTAATTCGGTGGATTGGCGTACTGTAGTATGGTTTGGTTTGCCAGGTATGGTTGGTGCTGTCTTGGGCGCGCACTTAGCTGGCTATTTGGCTGCTTGGTTGCAGTTGCTTATTTTTGCGATATTGCTATTGATTGCAGCCGTATTGATGTTCCGCCCTTTAAAGCTGACGGAAGATGTGCGTGTGGCGCGTGCATTTTGGCAAGTGGCTTTGGACGGCGTCTTGGTTGGTGTTATTACTGGACTGGTTGGTGTTGGCGGCGGCTTTCTTATTATTCCTGCCTTGGTGTTATTGAGCGGTTTGTCTATGTCCATGGCCGTGGGAAGTTCGTTAGTTATTATTGCGATGAATTCGATCAGCGGTTTTTGGGAATATTTGCACTTGCTGGATAAACTTAACCTATCGTTAGATTGGCAATTAATTGCTTTGTTTACGATTCTCGGTATTGCGGGTAGTTTGGTGGGTCATAAGTTAGCTAAGCACTTACCACAAGCGGCATTGCGTAAAATTTTCTCAGTATTTTTAGTGTTTATTGGGGTGTTTATTTTGTGGCATAACCTGCCAAAAATAATGGGGGTAATTTAAATGAAAGTGTGGGTAACTTTAGGGGTTGTATGTGCTTGTTTAGTGTTGCAGACAGCTAAAGCAGAAACAGATCAAACGCAAGCGATGCAAGCATTATTATTTTCTGATAAAGATAGTCGTGTGCCTGCCGTCATGCAAGCAAGTATTGCGGCACAGCTGGTTGAAAAAGGTTGGCAGGTTCAGAATAATAAAATGACCGATGCTAAGTGTGGTGTCGTGCCACAACAACTTGATGTTGTTGATTTAAATGCTGATGGCAAGCCAGAAGTTATGTTGCTTGTTGGTAATGCGTGTACTTCTGGAAAAATTGGTCAGACGATTTATTTGTTTACTCAACAGGCAGACGGTAGTGTGCAGCGTCAGTTGGGTTTTTCTGCCGCGGGCTATAAAGTGTTGCCACAAAAAGGTAATGATTGGGCTGGCTTGTTGTTTTTAGGTACAGGAGATTGCCAACCCGTTTGGGCGAATGTGAATGGTCGTTATAACTTCCATCATCTTTACGAAGCAAGCAAAGATGCGTGTAAAGTTCCTGCTGGTATGAGTTTACATCACGGTGACTAAGCAGCAAGATAGTGCATTACCTAAAGCTTTGTTGCGTCCGATTGGGCGTGCGGTGGTGCAGCATCAGATGATTCAATCGGGTGATCGGATTCTGGTTGGTTTGTCTGGTGGGAAAGATTCGTTAACCTTGCTGTTGGCATTGAGACATTTGCAGCGTCATGCCCCTGTAGACTTTGAGCTGGCTGCTTGCACGGTTGATCCTGAAATTCCAGGCTTTGATCCGTCACCATTGCGTGATTATTTGGCTGAGCTGGGTGTGCCTTACTTTTACGAGAGTCAGGCGATTATGGCGCAAGCGGAGGTGTCGATGCAGGGCGATTCTTTTTGCGCTTTCTGTTCACGGATGAAGCGTGGTATTTTGTACTCCGTTGCGCGACGCGAAGGGTATGGTGTGTTGGCTTTGGGACAGCATTTAGATGATTTGGCAGAAAGTCTGCTGATGTCGCTTATGTATCAAGGCAAATTGCACACCATGAAAGCAAACTATGTTATTGATGCAGGTGATTTGCGTGTTATTCGGCCCTTAGTGGCAGTACGAGAGTCACAAACACGTGCTTTTGCGCAACAAGCAGGCTTGCCTGTGATTCTGGATAACTGCCCAGCTTGCTATAGTAAGCCACAGCAAAGGGCACGCATTAAAGCGCTACTTCACGAAGAGTCGCAACATAATAAACAGTTGTTTTCAAATTTGCAGGCTGCAATGTTGCCATTGGTGTCTGATCGAGGGAATGTGTCGCATGACTAACCAGAAAAAAGCGGTCATATTTATTGGGTTATTGCGCTGGTTAGGGCGACTACCTTTGCCAGTAAATCACGCTATCGGTGCTTTTTTAGGGACGATTTATTGGTTGTTGCCTAGTCGTGATCGACGTGTGGTGTGGACAAATTTAGCGATTGCTTTTCCTCAGTTGTCTTGGTGGCGCCGTTGCTGTTTGTCTCGCCGTTTTTTCGTAGAATTAGGTAAGACATTTACGGAGTTAGGTTTTATCTGGTTATCTGAACCAGATCGTTTATTTGCACACATTAAAGAAGTGCGCAATCAATCGCTTATGTCGGAAGCGTTACAATATGAAAAAGGCGTGTTGTTGCTCACGCCACATTTTGGTGCTTGGGAGTTGGCAGGGTTGTATTGGTCTGCCGAACAAACCATTACCAGTTTGTATCAACCGCCAGATTATCCAGAATTAGAAAGTTTTGTTCGTACTGCTCGAGAGCGTATGGGTGCTAAGTTAGTGCCTACGGATATGACAGGGGTGCGCTCGGTAATGCAGGCGTTAAAACTTAACCAATTGGCCGGTATTTTGCCAGATCAAGATCCAGGCGAAAATGGTGGTGCTTTTGCCCCATTTTTTAATAAGCCCGCTTATACCATGGTGTTGGTCGGACGATTAGCACAAAAAAGCCAGGCAAAAGTATTGTTTACTGTATGTGAACGATTGCCATGGGGGCAAGGTTATCGTATTCATTTATTGCCTGCAAGTGATAGGGTTAATGATGGTGATCTGTTGACATCGCTTAGTGCAATGAATCAAGGTTTAGAGGCTTGTGTAGCGCTTAATCCAGCGCAGTATATCTGGAACTATAAACGTTGGAAGACACAGCCTGATGGCGTCAGTCCTTACCATTAAAAATGATTTAGATTTAAGGAGCGTTTTGTTGTGAAGTGGCGTAATGCATCGCGTTATTTACAGAAAGTGACATTATTGTTTCAGACCTTTTGTTTACTAGCATTACTGGGACTTGCTCCAGTTCATGCGGAAGATGCTGTTGCTGAGAAGTCAATAAGTGTTGAACAGTGGGATATTTTTAATTTGCCTTCTGATTGGTGGCGTAGTTTTCAGGTTGCTGACAATGCCGTATTAGCACAAAAGTTAACAGTACTACAGACTAAATTACAGGCCGTGAATGCAGCAGCTTCTCAGGAACAAGCGCAAACGGTTGCGAATATTTCTGATGCACTTGCTTTGAATATTAAAGCTTACGTTGACCTGAAAGCAAAGAACAACAAAATAGACATTAAACCTGCTCAAGTGCAAGACAGTTATCCGCTTAGTGCGTGGATAGAGGCCTTACAAGTTATGCGCAACTTGCAGCACGATAAAGCCGAACAAACAAGTGCCTTGGATCAAATTAGTAACCAGTTAGCTGCGATTAGTCGAGAGGCGGATGACGCTGCCGCGCAATACCATGTTGCAACACGTGAAACGCGCGTCTTGCCTGTATTGATTATGCTTGAAAGACGTTTCGCCTGGTTTGTTGCTAATGAATCTATGCGCTTGCAAAAGCAAAGGTTAGATAATGTGCAGGCACAGTTAGAGCAGGCGACGATTGCTTGGCAATTGTCTACGCAAGCATTGCAAATTACAGATAAAGTCATTAAACAAACAATTGCACAAAGAGATAGTGATAAGCAATTATTAGAAAAACGTAGTGATGCATTACGTTCCGCACAAGCAAGCGCAGTATTGGTATGGGGCGAAGATGAACTAAGTCGCGCTAAGGGACAATTGCAGCAAGTGCGCGCCCTAAATGCAGCAATTGAGTTACTAGCAACCAAAGTTGCCTTACAATGGGACGAGCGACTCGTTGCCTATTTACGCGCTCGACAAGACCCTAAGTTTGATTGGGACACGGATTTGAGAGGGCTGTTGCCAACATGGCAATTAGATGCGCAAGCTTTTGACGAACAACGTAAACAATTGCGGGGGCAGTTGGAAGCCAAGCGCGAGCAAATACAATCCGCTTTATTGCAGTTAGCGGATAATCCGCCTGCTGATGTTGTCAAACAATTGACGATTATCAAACAAACCTACCAACAAGCTTTACAGCTGCTTTCTGCTGATCAAGCGGCGCTAAAAAGCGTTTCCGCACAACTTTCAGATAATGAGACTTTGTCAGCCTTACAAGATAAGTTGTTGTTAGCGCATGATGGGGTGTGGCATAACCGTTGGCATGCTGCGACGCAAGTTGTTGCAACGGTGTTTAATGATGTTGCGAGTTTATTGACAACGACACTGTTTAAGGTTGGTGATACGCCTGTAACCAGCTTAGGCATCATTCGCATTATTGTTTTCATGACCATTGCATGGTGGCTAAGCTATTGGTTACGTAAGGCGCTTATTGGTGTCGCTGCACGCAATGATAAAATTGCGCACCATACTGCCTATACCTTAGGTAGATTAATCCACTATGTCATTATGATTATTGGTACGGTCGTAGCACTATCGTCGGTGGGTATTGATTTTTCTAATCTCGCTTGGATTGCGGGTGCTTTATCTGTCGGTATTGGTTTTGGCTTACAGGATGTGGTTAAAAACTTTGTAGCCGGTTTAATTGTGATGTTTGAAAAATCCTTGAAGATTGGTGACTTTATTGAATTGCCATCGGGTATTTCTGGTACAGTAAAAGAAATTAGCTTACGTTCCACGCTCATTACTACGGGCGATAACTTAGAAGTCGTGATTCCTAATGGCGAGTTTACTTCGGGGCGCGTTGTTAACTGGACATTATCTGATCTTTATCGTCGCGTACATATTCCGTTTAATGTGGCCTTAGGTTCTAATAAACGCGTGGTTGTGGATGCGGTATTGGCTGCTGCCAATCAGGTGCCATATACCATTAAAGAAGAAAAGCGTCAGCCGCAGGTAGTGCTGGGTAGTTTGGACGGTAAAATGGCATTTGAGTTATTAGTGTGGATTAAACAGGGCTCGGTACAACATGCTTATGGTGTTAAAGCGTCTTATTTGTGGCAAATAGAAACAGCATTAAGAGAAAAAGGTGTCGAGCTAGTATGACAAATATGTGGGATGATCGTTTTGCTCAAGCAGATGGTTATATGTACGGTGAGCGCCCAAATAAGTGGATTGAGCAAAATATGCCAGCGTTGTCGCCCAACAGTCGCGTACTTGCACTGGCTGACGGTGAGGGTAGAAACGCCGTTTGGTTGGCAAAACAGGGGTATCATGTTGAAAATTGGGATTATTCCGCTGTTGGCTTAGAAAAAACGCAACAATTGGCGACAAGTCAGGGCGTTACAGTGGTAGGACGTCGTGTTGACTTAATCAATGACACCTTGCCCGAAAATGCGCAGTTTGATGCAATTGTGAGTAGTTTTTTTCATTTGCCGAGTCAGCATCAGCTAAGCGTTTGGCGCAATATCTTGTCACGCTTAGCCAAGCAAGGGGTGTTGTTGGTGCAAGTTTTCTCGCATAATCAGCTTGGTTTCCATAGTGGTGGACCGAAAGATTACGATTTACTCTATGGTGTCGATGCGTGGCAAGCCATTTTAGCTTCTATGAAAATTGACTATTTTCAGGAGGAGCGTATCATCTTAGACGAAGGCAGTCATCATCAGGGTGAGGCTTCGGTCATCAGTATTAAAGCAAGAAAAGGGTAGTTGTTTTTATGAATATTCGCACGCTATGGCAGGATCAGTTGACTTCTGCAGCAGAAGTGATAGCGGCCATTACAAAAGATGAAGCCTTGCAGACTCAATTTGAACAATTGGTATTGGCTTGTGAAACGGCTTTGCAGAATGGTAACAAGCTACTCTTTATTGGTAATGGTGGCAGTGCCGCAGATGCGCAGCATTTAGCTGCTGAACTGGTTGTTCGCTTTAAATTAGATCGTCCAGGTTTGCCTGCACTTGCTCTTACCGTAGATTCTTCGGCATTAACGGCGATTGGCAATGATTATGGCTTCGAGCAGTTGTTTGCGCGTCAGGTGCAAGCTTTAGGGAAAGCGGGCGATGTACTTATCGCTCTGACAACAAGCGGGAATTCAGCTAATGTATTAGCATCAGTAGCGGTAGCAAAAGCGCAAGGTATCTTGGTCGTTGGTATGACGGGACAAAAAGGCGGTGGTTTGTTGTCCGCGGCAGACGTGTGCTTAAGAATGCCCAGCGATGATACGCCGAGAATTCAAGAAGCACACACTTTGCTTGGTCATATGCTATGTGATTTGTTGGAACAAAGACTGTTTCCTGTTAAATAATATATTAGCTATGCTAAAAGGAGTTGATAGAGATGAATGCGCTGACATTGGCTAATTTTCCGCTAGCATTGCGTGTTGTATTCACAAGTTTTTTACTGACTATTGGTGTTGGTTTGCTGATGGCTGGCGCGCAAATCATGGTGACCCATGGTATGGCAGATGGCAAACCTGGCCTATCGATTGATGATATTGTCTATAGCTATTATGGCAATAAAAATAATTCAAAAATTGAAGGAAAGCTAAACGGTTCAATGAAGGCGATGGCGCCTGATGATGTTCGTCTTAACATTATTAAATGGGCACGCGCTGGTGCGCCAGAAAGTGAGTGGGAGCCAACATTTAAGGCTGTTTTTGCGCAATATTGCGTTATGTGTCACAACGCGGGACAAACGGCACTGCCTTCATATGAAACCTATGAGGGGGTTAAAAAAGTAGCCGAAGTTGATCATGGCACAAGTTTTACGGCACTGACGCGAGTATCGCATATTCACTTGTTTGGCATTGCCTTTATTTTTATGTTTGTAACGGCCATTTTTGCTTTTGCGCGCTTTAATCAAACATGGAAAATCATTTTAATTATTACGCCATTTGCGTTTTTGATTGTCGACGTACTTTCTTGGTGGTTAACAAAAATTAATCCTAATTTCGCTTGGTTTACGATTATTGGCGGTTTGGGTTATTCACTTGCTTCAACGGTAATGATTTTTACCTCGCTGGCGCAGATGTGGTTACCGCGCTTTAAAACCAAATAATTGGTTGTGTTGTTAATAACGATAAAAAGATATTGGGTAGGTTGACATATGGCGATGGAAAATCAAGAAGAAGATGTTGTTACCTTTTTAGATGAAGTGAATGAGCACGTGGATATGCCAGTAGCCATACCTTGGCGCATTTTAGTCGTTGATGATGATGGAGAGGTGCATCAGGCTACGCGTTTTGCTTTGGAAGGTTTAGTGGTGTTGGATAGGCCTATTACCTTAATTCATGCTTATAGTGCAGCTGAAGCAGAAAGTTTGTTGCGTCAAATGCCAGACATCGCTGCGGTATTGCTAGACGTGGTGATGGAATCTGATGATAGTGGTTTGTGTTTGATCGATTTAATTCGCGATACCTTGGGTTATCACTGCATGCGGATTATTTTACGAACAGGTCAGCCAGGCTCTGCGCCAGAGTCAGCACTGGTATCACGTTATGATATTCACGATTATATGTTAAAAATGGACGTTAGTCGTGAGCGTTTAGTGACGAGTCTCACGACTGCGGTGCGTACCTATCAGCAATTGGCAAAAACAGCATTAATGAAACGCCAGTTATCGCACGTGGTGTCTGCTGTATCCAATTCTTTATCGTTACGAGAGCCAGAAGCGTTTGTTAGATTTTATATGCAGCAACTGACCGATATCTATCAGTTATCCCCCATTATTGCATTGTGGCAACCGCTAGCAGAAGACAACGCGTTGCCAATTATTATGGCAACGGATCATGCACACCAAGCTTGGCAAGGTAAAACGTTGAGTGAGATTGTTGATCATCCGCTCGGTGATTATTTAAGAGAAGTGATAGCAGATCAAGGAAAACATATTTTTTCTGATGTTATTCCGTTAGAAACGAAGGATTGGTCTTTATTCGTATTAATTAACGAGGATGATTACAGCCGTTTTGTGTTAACAGACAGCTGGCAGATATTTCAATCATTGATGGCGATTTGTGCTAAACATGCACTACATTAATTCGATTGTTTCCTGACCACTCAGAAGTCTATGCAGTTCTGGCCATCGTTAAAGCATTCGATACGTTTTCGCTTATTTATGACCATGTTTTTATTCATGGTTGCAATTTATTATTGGATGCAAAATAACGTTTCAGCGGTGTTGTCCGATGTGGCTATTGAACATACACGTAGCAGTATTCGCCTAACGTCAGAAGCACTGAATCTAGCGATTACGCCGCATACCACACTTTCAGGGCTAAAGGGGCTAAGTGACTATTTCCATGAGCTCTTAACTTACGATGGTGCTGGACTAGTTTATCTGGCATTGTATGATGATACGGGTAATGTGTTGGTGAGCGCTGGATTAGAGCAAGTAGATGTATCTGATCGAAAAGCAACATTAGCGACACAAATTCAACATGGTATTGTACATGTTGTTCAACCCATGCTCATTTTGAACAATCAAGTTGGCGAACTGCGTTTTGGTTTATCAACGCGCGCGTTTAATGACAGTATTCAGCGTATTCATAACGATAACTTGCGCCTTATGCTGATTGCGATTACCTTATTCGCATTGGTATTGTTGCTTAGTAGCGTGGGACTAAATCGTCGTTTTATGCGTTTAATGCGGGCAGGTCATGCCTTGGCTAGTGGTGACTATGCCGTGCGCGCGCCAGAGACGGGCAAAGACGAACTCTCTTTATTGGCGGCTAACTTTAATGTTATGGCTGCCGCTGTTCAGTCGCGTATGCAGGCGCTTGCTTCAAGTCAGGAAAATATTCATCAATTAAATGCGCAACTAGAACAGCGTGTTGCTGCACGAACATGGGAATTAGAGTCAGCGCTCAATGCGTTAAAAGAAACACAGCACAACCTCATTCAATCTGAAAAATTGGCAAGTCTTGGTGCCTTAGTCGCTGGGGTATCACACGAACTTAACACACCTGTAGGTAATGCGTTGACGGTAGTAACAACCTGTGCGGATAGAAACAAACTTTTTTATCGTCGTCTGCAAGAAGGTGGGTTGCGAAAATCTGAGCTAGAAGATTACGTTGCAGCAATGCGAGAGGCTGAAGCGCTTGCCTCGCGTAATTTACGTAAAGCAGCCGATTTAATCCATGGTTTTAAACAGGTGGCGATAGATCAAACAAGCTATCAACGTAGGCGTTTTAATTTGTTAGCAACCGTGCAAGAGATTTTGTTGACCATTCAGCCGATGCTGCGGCAAGGGTATATTGATGTTCAAACTCAAATTGCTGAGACGATTGTTGTCGACAGTTTTCCTGGTCCATTAGGGCAAATTATTACCAACTTAGTTGGTAATGCGGTAGTGCATGCCTTTGATGAAGGGATGAGCGGAAAAATTACTATTTCAGCGATTGTGTTAGAGCAAACTTGGCTCGTGTTGACGATTGCTGATAATGGTAAAGGGATACCGAAGCAGCATTTAAGTAAAGTCTTTGATCCTTTTTTTACCACGCGTCTTGGTCAAGGTGGGAGTGGCTTGGGGCTGCATATTGTCCATAACTTGGTGACGGGTATTTTAGGTGGCAACATTCATGTTTATAGTCATGTCGGTGCGGGTACTGACTTTGTACTTAAAATTCCTTTAATTGCACCCGATAATAAAACGATTAACGAAAAATGATGTTGTCCATGCTACTTAGAATTTATGCTTTACCACTGATGCTCTGCTTAGTAGCAAGTCCAGTTGGTGCAGAGGTGAATGGCTTTGCAACCTTGGGGGCTGCGTGGTTTTCTAATCCCAATGCGGATTTTGCTTACAATAATTTGTCGAGTGGCGCAGGAAATAGCCGCACGATCGATTTAGGATTGGATAGCAATTTGGGTTTGCAATGGACAACGAAGCCAGCACAGTCGGTGCGATTAACTGCGCAAACCGTTATTGCTAGAGACGCAAGTAATAACTTAGTGCCCAGTATCACCCTGGCGAATGCCAATTTTTATCTGCCCAATAATCTATCCCTTCTTGTTGGGCGAACGCAAAATCCTAATTTTCTGTATTCGGATGTTCGCCAAGTACATTTTGCTTTGCCTTGGATTCGTCCGCCGCGTGAAGTATACGGTGTTACCAGTATTTTTAACTATGATGGCGTGCAAGCCAGTTTTCAGCACGTATTAAGTGATCAATGGGTCTTTCATACCAATTTTGGTGTTGCTCAGGCGGTTAGTGACTATTCACGTGACGCTGGTGACCATGTTGATCAATTGCATGCAGATAATATGAAATATATGAGTATTTCGCTGCAAAATGCCGCATGGACAGTTAAGCTGAGTTATGAACAGGGTAACTTAACAACGCAAAGCCAACGGCTGCAGGATGCCTTTACGTTGTTAAGTCAGAGTGATGCCGCTTTATCGGACAGACTAGCGTTGGTGAATAAAGATTATCAGTTTGCTACATTAGGCGCACGTTATGAATCGGATGACTATCTTGCACTTTTTGAATACGCTTGGCGACACTTAGACGCCTATTTTGGTGAACGATCGGGTGCTTATGTTACGCTAGGAAAGCGATTCGATAAATTCATGCCCTATGTTACCTTGGCAAGAACTTGGACGACGGTAGGTAATAGTAGCAATAGCATTGCACAGCAGCTTTATGCCAGTGTCACTTACTCGGCTTCAAGTGCTAGTTTGGGTGGCTCGTATCAGCTTTCAGATCACGTGACCTTAAAAGGCGAGTTGCAAGTTGTAGCACCCGATCCAGGTAGTCGTTGGGCTTATGAAGCCTACAGCACGCAATATGATTACAATACACATGCGCAAGACGTACTGTTGTCATTTAGTTTAAATACGGTTTTTTGATGATGCTGTTTTATTCGCGCCTTTTATCACTGTTAGTGGGTATACTCGTCGTGACGAGCGCCTCTGCTAATTGTTGGCAAGTGGTGGTTAATCAGTCGACACCAGTTTCGCATCTTAGTCAATTGCAAGTACAAGCGATTTATACGCAACACTATCAAGTAAATGGGGAAACGCCAACCTTGATTGATCTAGCGGATGAAGCGTTGCGTACCCAATTTTATCAAGAAGTGGTTGGGATGTCATTGAACCGTTGGCGTGCCCATTGGGCAAGACTTGTTTTTACTGGGCAAGGTAATCCACCCGCTCAGCTATCGATTGAACAGACGCTATCTGCTGTGCAAAAGACAATTAATACGGTTGCTTACATTCCTTTTAATAAGCAAGTGCCGTCGGGTGTAAAAGTGGTCTATGTGTATGAGGGACGAGAGGGTAATGCCGAACAATGTCTGGATGTGCGATAGTCTTGACGTTTGTGCTTAATATGTTCTGGCAACAGCAAGCAAGGCAAGGTCAATCAATGCCTGCTTATAAGGGCTATCAACAAGAACCGATAGGGCGTTAACTGCATTTTGTGATGCTTGGCGCGCTTGTTGCATCGTGTCTTCAATTGCGCCAGTACGAAAAATAATTGCTGTTATTGTCTGAATGTGCTGTGTATCGCCTAGGCGAATCGCTTCTCGCATCATTGTTTGTTCTTCAGGCGTTGCGCGCGCTAGTGCAAGAATAAGTGGCAAGGTGGGCTTGCCTTCGGCAAGGTCTTTGCCAATAGTTTTGCCGAGCGCTTGCTCGTCTGCCGTATAGTCTAAGACATCATCGATTAGTTGGTAAGCGTTACCTAGTTCTTTGCCGTAGCAAGCTAACGCGCTTTCAATGGTGATGTCTTGTTGCGCGAGTACTGCGCCAATGCTTGCAGCAGCTTCAAACAGTTTTGCTGTTTTACGATAAATTACTTCGTAGTAGCGTGCACTATCCGTATCAGGATCATTACAGTTTAGAAGTTGTAATACTTCGCCAGCAGCAATGGTATTTGTTGCCTCGGCCATAATTTCAAGCACGCGTAAGTTTTCTGGTTCTACCATCATTTGGAAAGAACGTGAATAAAGAAAGTCGCCAACTAACACGCTAGCAGCATTTCCCCAATGAGCATTAGCCGTTGCTTTGCCTCGTCGCGTATCTGCTTCATCAACGACGTCATCATGCAATAATGTTGAGGTATGAATGAACTCAATCACCGCGGCCATTGTATGGTGATGCGTTCCTTCATATCGGCAAGCACGTGCTGCTAAAAGGACAATAAGCGGACGAATACGCTTGCCACCACTATGAATAATGTGGTGGCCGATTTGATTAATGAGTGCAACGTCGGAGCTCAGGCGCGACAAAATGAGTTTGTCGGTCGCTAATAAGTCGTCGCTAATGCAATCGCGTATACGGTCTATCGTCATAAACTCTATTGGGTAAGGTCAGTTAACATAGTGCGCTATTGTAACCAAAGCGCAGAGTTGGGTCTATGGTGTTGCGTTGTCTTTGTTGTTAACGCGTTTGAATCGACCCCATAGCCAGTAGCTAATAATGCCGATAATAACGATGGTGATTGCTATCCATGCGGCTTGTTCGCTTTGGTCTGCTAACCAACCCAAGGCAAAACCAGGGGCAAGATACGCAGGCGCCCAAATCATCGCGGAAAGGATATTCCATAAGGTAAACTTGACGCGGTGCATACCAAGAATACCCGCAAGCACAGGGACAGTAGCGCGTAAAGGGCCAAAAAAACGACCGATAAGAATCGAAACACCGCCCCAGCGGGTAAAAAAGTCTTCCCCTTGGGTTACCCATTCTGGATGTTTGTTAAGTGGCCAAAGCTGCAATACATGGTACTTATAGCGCTGACCAATCCAAAAGCTTAGGCCATCGCCAACAACAGCACCGACAACACACCAAAAAATGACTAACCAAGGATTCAGGACTTGCGTTGCAATGAGTCCGCCAAGCATAAGCATAAAGGGTAGCCCTGGAACCAAGATACCCAAAATAACCATAGACTCAACAAAAGCAATTAAAAAAATAACCCACCAAGCATGGTTTTGGTTTAGTAAAACCCAATGGTTGATGATGTCAATGTATTCACTCATTACGAACGTTTAAATTGGGTTAATAAAGTGTCTAGTGCTTTAACTTCTGGATGATCGTTGAAGTCTTTGCTTAATAAACGACGATTGCTTTGCGCATCTTCCACGACTTTATCAATGGCTTGAATCATAAAAAAAGTATAACTATTTTTGTTTAACTCATTTGTATCTCTGCTTGGGCTGAACCAAAGTGCTTTAAGCGACGGATGTTGCTTAAAAATGGTTTGAATTTCTGCGAGGAGTTTGCTGGTACGCGGAACGCGTTCAATCAGCGGATAAATGTGGAAGTTTTCGCCTTGATTGCTATCATAATCCATCAAAATAAGCGCACTTACCGCTGCAAGGTCATTCATGCCGCGTGACTGTGCAATGCGTTGATCTTCAACGAGTTGCGAACGCTCAATAACTGGGTGGTGATCTTTCCATTTTAGAAAAGAGTGTAACCAGTTTTGACGTTCATAGTAACGATTGTATCCTACGGTCCATGGCATGAGCTGGGCGTTTAAAAAGGTCTTTGTTTCTTGATTGCGTAACACTTCGGGTGTTTGCCATGCTGCGCGTTCATCCATTGTTGGTGTACAGCTTGCGCCAGAAGAAAATGCTTTGCTGGTGGTAATTGCTTGTACAAAAACGCGCGTTGTTTTTTGATCAACAAAAGCCGTTATTTTGCCTTCACCATAAGCGTCATCATTGATGTTTGCCGCGGGCATGTCAATCCAAACGCGATCGCCTACCGCCAAGTCTGCGGCGAAGCTTGGCACATGAATCGTCAATAATAGCGTTAAAAGCCATAGATAAGTGCTGTGTCTTGACATGATTTTCGCGCTCTTTCTCGTAATCGAAATGATATAAACGGTTACAATAATGCACAATCGAAAATGGTGCAAGGTTTTGCATTCTAAAAAACACAGGAATTGTTATGGATAAAGGATTAGCCAGTTGTAGTCGTGGCTTGGCACCGTTGTTGGCTGACGAGTTGCGCAGTCTAGGCTTAGAAGTAAAAGAAGCGCCGCACGGTGTTTGGTTTTGGGGTGGACTGGCTGCTGCCTATAAGGCTGTGCTTTGGTCGCGGTTGGCGAGTCGTATTATGTTGGTTTTAACAGAAGGCGAAGTTCTGGAAGCCTCAGATATGCAAGCTTTAGTGCAAGCAGTTAGCTGGACGCACTGGTTAAAGCCAACAGGTCGATTAGAAATTGAGTTTCATGGTAAGTTACCTTTTATTCGTAATACACAGTTTGGTGAACAAAAGGTTAAAGACTATATTGTAGATTGGTATCGTGAACACACAGGGACACGTCCGTCAGTTGATACAGAAATGCCCGACTTGCGTTTACAGGCGTGGGCTGATCATGGACGTTTTTCTTTGGCGGTAGATATGTCTGGTTATGGGTTGCATGCGCGAGGCTATCGTTTAGAGGCTGGCGCTGCACCAATGCGAGAAACACTTGCTGCTGGCTTGTTGATTAAAGCAGGTTGGCCAGCGATTGCGCAAAATGGTGGTACGTTACTTGATCCTATGTGCGGTAGTGGTACTTTGCTGATCGAGGGTGCATGGATTGCAGCAGATATTGCTCCAGGTTTAATGAAAGCGGACAGTGTTGGTTTGCGTCGCCATGCATGTTTTGATGCCGCGCTCTGGTCCGAATTGGTGCTTGACGCGCGTCAACGGCGCGAGCAAGGACTAAAACAATTGCCCAAATTAATTGGTTTTGATTTAAATCAATGGGTGCTACAAAAAGCGGTAGATAATGCGCGACGCGCGGGTTTGGTAGATGGTATTCACTTTGAAGCCTTACCTTTGGGGAAATGGCAAAATCCTGGCTGGCCTAAAGGGTTGGTTGTGACCAATCCCCCATATGGCGAAAGATTAGGTGATGAGTTGTCTTTGAAGCCAGTCTATCAATTGTTAGGGAAAACCTTGCTTGCTGAGTGCCCAGATTGGCAAGCTGCTATTTATACGAGCAATGAAACCTTGGGTCATTGGTTGGGGTTGCGTGCAGAAAAAATACATGCTTTTGCCAATGGGCCGCTAGAAGGCAAATTATTGCGCCTTACTTTGCATGAACAAGCCATTAAAGTGACACCAATTACGATTGGCTTAAACTTGGTTGCAGAAGTGGTAGAGGGTAGAGCCAACTTAGCGCAAAGCGAAGGTGCGCAAATGTTTGCGAACCGCCTGCGTAAAAATCTAAAGCAGTTAAGCAAGCAAGCGCAGAAAGAAGGCGTTTATGCCTACCGTGTTTACGATGCAGATATGCCAGAATATGCCTTTGCTATTGATATTTATCATGCCGAGAAAAATGATTGGGTACAGGTACAAGAATATGCACCGCCACGCTCTGTGGATGAAAAAGCGGCGCGTCGTCGCTTATTTGAAGGGATGTCGGTGTTGCCAGAAGTGCTCAATATTCCTGCTGAAAACTTTCATTTTAAGCGCCGACAGGTGCAAAAAGGAGATCAGCAATACGAAGTGCAGTCTAACCAACATACCTACGACTGGGTAAGAGAAGGGGATTGTCATTTTCTGGTCGACTTAACTGGCTATTTGGATACAGGTTTGTTTTTAGACCATCGCCCCATTCGTTTATGGTTGGCGGGGCAGGCCAAAGGGAAGCATTGTTTGAATTTGTTTTGCTATACAGGTTCAGCAAGCGTGCATATGGCCAAAGCTGGTGCAGCAAGTGTAACCAGCGTTGACTTGTCAAAAACCTACCTAGGTTGGGCTCAGGAAAATGCGGAAGATAATGGTTTGCCTTATGTGGATCAAAAGCTTTATTGGGAACGTGATGATGTATTGGATTGGTTAAATGCGATGGCAAGTTTGCCAAAACATGCACGTCCGCAATATGACTTGATTTTCTGTGATCCACCAAGTTTCTCTAATTCCAAAAAGATGGCAGGAACGCTTGATGTGCAACGAGATCACGTCAAAATGATTGCCGATATGGGTATGTTGTTAGCACCAGGTGGTAGATTAGTCTTTTCAACAAATTTGCGAGGCTTTAAATTAAATACTGAAGCTATGGACGAGATGGGTTGGCAGATAACTGATCTGACTAAGCTCAGTATCGGTTTTGACTTTGCGCGAAATCCTAAAATTCATCAGGTCTGGGGCTTGCAAATTTTGGTCTAGTGGTTATAATACGCAAATAGCAAATTGATTGGGCCGTCGCCAAGCGGTAAGGCAGCGGGTTTTGATCCCGCCATGCGTTGGTTCGAATCCAGCCGGCCCAGCCATCAAACTTACACTTCTCTGCTTTCACAGCAAAAAGTCCCAAAAGGATCTTTTCATCGTGGCTAAAAATGAATTTCTTATTTTCTCTGGTAATGCTAATTTAGTGCTTGCTGAGAGAATTGCGCAATCCTTAACTATGCATCTTGGCGAAAGCACCGTAGGTCGCTTTAGCGATGGTGAAATTCAGGTTGAAATTAAAGAATCTGTGCGCGGCATGGATATCTATGTTGTTCAGCCGACTTGTACGCCAGACCCTGCTGGTAATCTCATGGAGATGCTGGTTATTATCGATGCATTAAAACGTGCATCAGCTAAACGTATTACGGCGGTAATTCCTTATTATGGCTTTGCACGTCAAGATCGTCGAGTTAACTCAGCGCGTGTCCCGATTACAGCAAAACTCACTGCAAATATGATTACTGCAGCTGGTGCAGATCGTGTGTTAACCGTTGATTTGCATTCTGATCAAATTCAGGGCTTTTTTGATATCCCAGTTGATAACGTTTATGCTTCGCCTTTATTTGTACAGGATGTGCGCGCAATGGGACGTCCTGTTCGTGTTGTTTCTCCTGATGTTGGTGGCGTAGTACGTGCGCGCGCAGTGGCAAAACAGTTAGATGCAGAATTGGCGATTATCGATAAACGTCGTCCACAAGCGAATGTCGCTGAAGTAATGAATATTATTGGTGACGTTGATGGTCAACATTGCGTATTAATTGACGATATGGTCGACACAGCAGGAACACTTTGTAAAGCAGCAGCGGCACTAAAAGAACGCGGTGCTTTAAGTGTTCGCGCATACTGCACGCACGCTGTTTTATCTGGACCAGCAATTAAGAATTTAAATGAATCCGTTATTGATGAATTGGTCGTTACAGACACAATTCCATTATCGTTAGAGGCACAAGCTTGTGCAAAAGTGCGTCAATTGTCGATTGCTCCATTATTAGGTGAAACGATTCGTCGCGTTCACGAGGAAGAGTCAGTCAGTTCGATGATGGCCTCTTTTGTTTCTCCTAAAGTTGGGGTATAATTCCGCCCTTTCGTGTGCAAGGGATGGTCGCGTCCTTGCACGTTTTTAAATGACACACATTGGAGTCTATTATGACAACTCGTATTTGGGAAGCGCAGCAGCGCACAGACGAAGGGAAAGGTGCGAGCCGCCGCCTGCGTCACGCTGGTTTGGTTCCTGCTATTATTTATGGCGCTAACAAAGCACCAACAAGCATCACGCTAAATCACAACTTTCTTGTGCACGCTTTTGATGATGACGCTGTGTTTAACAGCCCAATTACAATTAAAGGGTTAGCGGAAGAAGCGGTTGTTGTTATTAAGGCCGTACAGCGCCATCCAGCTAAGCCACAAATCATGCACGTTGACTTACAACGTTTAGATAATGCTCGTATGATCTACAAGCGCATCCCATTAGACTTCGTTGGTGCGGATATTGCACCTGGCGTGAAAGCTGGTGGTGTAATGACATTCTTCCAAGTGGATGTTGAAGTACGTTGTTTGCCAGATAATTTACCTTCAGTTATTAAGGTAGATGTATCTAAGATGGAAGAAAATACGCGTATCCGTTTATCAGACTTGGTATTGCCTGCTGGTGTTGCTGCGACAGCATTGTTGCATGGTAACTCTGACTATGACCAAGCGGTTGTTGGTCTCGGAAAATCTAAGAAACGCTAAAAGCTGATTACGCTTGGCTGATGCTTTGTTGCAAGCTGTGCTCGAACTGCGCATGTGCTGATGTACATTCCTGTTCTGTGCAGCTTGCGTCTCGCCTGAGCCAAGCTCATTGACGCTTTTGAGTATAGTCTGCTCGTGACGCTTTTATACAAAGTTGTTACGAAATAAGGCGAGTTTAGTTCGAAAAAGGAAAGCCAGTATGGTGCCGCAACTCATTGTCGGCTTGGGAAATCCAGGCAAAGAATATGAGACTACGCGGCACAATGCTGGCTTTTTCTTTGTTGATGCTTTGGCTGAAGTGTGGAAAACGCACTTTTCGCTCCAAACAAAATTTTTTGGTCAGGTTGCAAAAGCGAATGTGCATGGTGTAGAAGTTTGGTTGTTAAAACCAACAACCTTTATGAACCGAAGCGGCATGGCTGTTGCTGCGCTAGCCAATTTTTACAAGATTTCACCGCAGGCGATTTTAGCGATTCATGACGAACTGGATATTCAACCAGGGGAAGCACGTTTAAAAGTCGGCGGCGGTGCAGGTGGGCATAATGGCCTTAAAGATATGATTAAGGCATTAGGAACGCAGGAGTTTATGCGACTGCGTTTAGGTATTGGTCATCCTGGTCATGCAAGTCAAGTCGCTAACTATGTGTTGCATCCTTGCGCTAAACAAGAGCGCGATGCCATTGATAATGCCATTGCGCGCAGTTTGCATGTAATGGACTTGCTTATGGATGATAAGATGCCTTTAGCAATGAATAAACTACATACAAAAGGATAGTCGAAATGGGTTTTAAATGCGGTATTGTAGGTTTGCCAAATGTCGGTAAGTCGACGTTATTCAATGCGCTGACGAAGGCGGGTATTGCGGCAGAAAACTATCCTTTTTGTACCATCGAGCCTAATGTGGGTATTGTCCCTGTACCAGATCCGCGTATTGATGCATTGGCTACCATTGTTAAGCCAGAACGTGTGTTACCTACTACCATGGAGTTTGTTGACATTGCGGGTATTGTTGCTGGCGCCTCGAAAGGGGAAGGCTTGGGTAATAAATTCTTAGCACACATTCGTGAAGCGCATGCCATTGCGCAAGTAGTGCGTTGTTTTGAGTCTGACGATATTATTCACGTTGCGGGCAAAGTTGACCCTTTATCTGACTTGGAAGTGATTAATACTGAGCTGGTGCTTGCTGATATGGACAGTTTAGAAAAAGCGATGCTGCGTGTTGATAAGGCGGCGCGTGTGGGCGATAAGGCTGCGTTAGCTAAAAAAGCAGTCATGGAAGTGGCATTAAAAGCGACCCATGAAGGGAAGTTGATTCGCGAGTTGAAGTTAGATCAAGATGCGTTAGATCAATTGTACGATTTACATTTACTAACAGTCAAACCGATGATGTTGATTGCAAACGTTGCTGAGGATGGCTTTGAGAATAATCCGTTTTTAGATGCGGTGCGCGCGCGTGCAGCAGAAATGGGTGCAGATGTTGTGCCAGTTTGTGCAGCAATTGAAGCAGAAATTTCTCAATTGGATGATGATGAAAAAGAGATGTTTTTATCTGAAATGGGATTATCCGAGCCAGGGTTAAATCGCATTATTCGCGCTGGTTATCAGTTACTTGGTTTTCAAACTTACTTTACTGCTGGTGTAAAAGAAGTGCGTGCATGGACAATTCCAATGGGTGCAACGGCACCACAGGCAGCAGGCGTAATTCATAGCGATTTTGAGCGCGGTTTTATTCGTGCTGAGGTGATGGCTTATAGTGACTTCATTACTTATAAAGGTGAAGCAGGGTGTAAAGAAGCAGGCAAGCTACGTTTGGAAGGTAAAGACTATATTGTGAGAGATGGCGATGTAATGCATTTCCGTTTTAACGTTTAAGTTTATTATTCAGCATAATAAAAAAGGAAGTCATCGTGCTTCCTTTTTTATTGACCATTATTCAATACCTAAAATTTTGTGTGTTTGTAAGCTTAGTTTCCACTGTGGATGCTGTTTACAGTAAGCAACACAGTCTGGCGCATAATTTTTTGCTAGTCCATCAATGGGCTGTAAGTAGAAATGCTTGAAATTGAGCGCGGCAAAGTCTTCAGGATTAACTGGATGCATGGGTTGAGGCCAGACTAGCTTGAGTTCATCTCCAGTAGTGACAACTAGCTTTGTATCGGCTTTTGGGCTAACGCATAACCAGTCTGGTTGGGCTTTTAGCGCGACCGTACCATTTGTCTCCATTGCAATTTCGATATGTAATGCATGTAATGCTGTTTTAAGTGCTTCATCAAATTGCATTGCCGGTTCGCCGCCAGTAAGGACACAAAATGGTGTTATACCGCTTTGTGATGGCCACAGTGAAGCGATTGTTTGCGCAAGCTGTTCTGCGTTGTATTTTCCGCCAAGTGCGCCATCTGTGCCAATAAAATCGGTATCACAGAATTTGCAGGTTGCTATTTCGCGCCCAGAAGATAGGCCGTTCCATAGATTGCAGCCAGTAAAACGACAAAAAATGGCAGCACGTCCCGTGTGTTGACCCTCACCTTGTAAGGTATAAAAAATTTCTTTGACGGTGTAAGCCATATAAAGATAACGCTAATGAAATGATAAGCGGACTATTGTATCGACTATTGTGCCAAGGTGATAGCAGTTATTGTGTTCCTTAATAGCGCACATAAAAAACCGACCATTATGGTCGGCTTAATTCGTATGTCATCTCTTATTCATGCTTATTCACGGTAACCCGGTGCATCAATTTCAAGACCACTACTCATAAAGGCTTCATAAAATTCGATATCTTTCAATTCCTTGCTATTTGCAGGGAATGGGAAGGCACGAATCGACTTCATGCAGCCAACGTAACGCGCTTGTAGACTAACTAGGTCGCCGTCGTTAGCACGGTAGGTTGGGAAGTGTGTTGTGTGACCAATAATTGGCGACAAGATGTTAGAGCGAATATGACGCCCTGCACTAGCGATATGACATCCAGAGCATGACTGGTTAAGTTGTCCACGACGAGTATGGAATAACATTTCACCTTGCTTGTATGCGTCTAGTGCGCCTGGAGAGTTGATGACGACGTTAATCTTTTTGCCACGTGCTTGGTAGCCAAGATATGCCATGATTTTGTCTAGGTCTTTATCTTTGCTGCCATAGGCATAAGGTTTTTCGCCGTTAGCAACGCGACAGTCATTAATCGCTTGGTCTAAGTTAACCACTTCACCACGAGCATCGTCAAAAAGTGGGTACTTCGGACGAATTGCTTTGACGTCGCCATCAAAGCCTGCACAGGTTGCGTAGGTCTTGCCATTAGCAAATGGCTTTTTCCAGAGTTTTTCACCTGCATCAATATGATCTAGGTAGGGTGGAAACTCTTCTGCTGCCTTGAGCTGTTCAAATTTGTCTTCACTAAAAACATAAGCGCCATAGCGAAAGTCTTCTACCTTAAGTGGATGACCATTAAACTTAGTACTACCATGCATGTCCATGATGTATTTTGTTAATGCTTGACGATCCGCTTCTGGATTAGGTGTGCTATCTGCTGCATGGGCATAGCTGCCAGCGGTTGCAAGAGATAAGAATAGGGTGGTTGTGAGCAGTTTATTGTTCATTGTTTTGATTTCCCCTATGTGGGTCTAGCGTTTGAAAGCGAGGGGGTAAGTAACCAGTAGTGCTATTGCACTACTGGTACTTACAAGAAACTTACGCTAGATCAGTTGACTGAGTACCAGCATCGCCTTTGTTAGAAGTACAAGAAACTTCTAATTTATCACCTGCTTTACCAGCAACTTTGAATGCTAGGAATGGGTTTTGAGAAACCGCGCCAGACCATTCTGCAACCATTACTGGTGTGCCGTTTAGTTTAGCTGTGATTTCGTTAATAAAGTCAGCTGGGTAAACTTCACCAGTTGCTTTGTTTTTACGCATACCCGATTCCATTGGGTGCTTGAACAATGCTTTAATTTCGTAAGCATCGCCTTTGTTTTCTGCTTTCAGGCGGAAAGAAATGTCTGCCATGATCTGAGTCCTTAAATTTTGTTGAACTATATGCAATAAAAAGAAAAAGTGGGGTTAATTAACCGCCGCAACCACCGATGGTTACTTTAACTTCGCTCTTAGCTTTGAATAGTTTGCCGCCAGCTTTAACAACAGCAACTACGTCTTGCGTTTCGCCCATTTTGATACGAACAGCAGCAAAACCTTGTGCAGCGCCTGACAATTTGTAAGTACAAGCTAGTGGAACAGCGTTTTTAGAAGCGAAAATTGCGATAGATTCAACACCTTTAATCGCAGTTGCATCAACTTCAATTGGTACAACCGCACCGTTTTCAGCAATCGCTGGCGCTTTTAATTTAACGTCTGCAGAGTCAGCAGCGTTAGTTGCGCCAAAAACAGCTGACATACCTTCGTCAACTGATTTAGTTTTAAATGCAGCTTCGTTCCAAGCAGCAAAAACAGTGTTAGGCACGAGCATGCCTGCGTTGACAGCAACTGCAGTTGCGCCTGTAGCAAGACCAGCTTTTAAGAAAGTTCTGCGTTTCATGCTTAGGTTTCTCCTTAGCGAGAGTAGTTATTAGTAGTTAAAGGGTGTAAAGGAATTCGACAACCTTGTTGATTTCCTCATCGGTAAGTACTTTGTTCTTACCAAAAGGCAACATCTGAGACTCAGGCATCAATTCCACCCCAGGTTTGCCCCAGATTTTATCAAAAAGTTTTTGTTTGTCTGGGAAGCGAGCCTGCATTGCCATCAATGGTGGGCCGATTTCACCTGGTGAGGTGCCACCAGCTATCATGTGACAAGCGAGACAATTACCCTTGGTATTAGTAAAAGCAATTTTCTTGCCTTCTTCTGCCGCCGATAATGTTTTCTCTTCTGCTGCATGCGCAACAGTTGCCGATGCCATTATAGTCGTAACCAATAGCGTATGGGCTAAATTGCGCATCCACTGAGATTTCACCATGTTTTTCTCCTTGGTCAAGGTTTGCGGGCCAAACGCTTTTAAGTGGTTTCTTTGTGAGCGTCAGCGTTTGGTGCTTGTGTGATAGATTACCAATCGTGAAAAAAAACGCAAGTTTTTTTGTGTATTTAGTGATTGGTATGTTTAATGAGCGCATAAAAAAAAGTAATTAAAGTTATAGTTCTTTGCGTGCTTTTAGTTGTATTTTAAGCCAGTTTTCTAAGTTTTCTCGTTGTGTGTTAAGTTGAATATTGTTGCTAGCATCTGCGCTTTTCTTGGCTCTATCTATTTGAATTTCTGCTAGTTTTAATGCGCCAATGCTGCTGTAAGCTTTGGCCATCGCAAAGGCTTCGCTGGCGTTGTCGTTTTGTTGGTTCCATGCTTGAGCAATCCGCTTCCAAAATTCCCATCGTTCATTAAATTGATCTGCTACTGGTGTGAGCAGTTGAACTACTTTTTCGGATTGGTGTGCCAATAGTAACTGATCAGCATAGTTCAATAGTACCGCGCTATTTTGTGGGTAGATATCAGAAAGGGCTTGCCAACCGAGTTGATCAAGGGGAGCTTTCATTTCAAGCAAAATAATTTTGCTCCACAAGTGTTCGGGTAAATTGTGACAGCTTGGCATCGGGGCATTGTTGCGTTGCAAATTGGCGAGCATGTATTGTTGGTAGCAAGCGAGTTGGGGATTGGTTGCCGTAATTTTTTGGCCAATTAATGCCTGTAACCTTGCTTGCGCTAACGCTAGGGTATGTTCATGTGTCTTTTTGGTATAGCTAATCATGCGCGCTCTGGCACGGCTGTCGCTAATTCGCTTATTGGTAACGGGATGGCTCATGAGCATTTCTGGTGCTTTGCTATCATTGCGATAACGACTGGCAAGTGTTTCAAAAAAATCACTCATAGCATTTGGGTTATAGCCGGCTGCGGCAAGTACATCAATGCCTGTTCTATCCGCTTCCCATTCGTTATCACGAGAAAAGGCGAGCTGTTGTTGTGCGTTGTAGGCAATACCTCCTGTTACCATTGCCATCGCGGCTTGTGGGCTTTGGCTGCCAACAAGTAATGCACCTACGATACCCGCAACCGTTGCGGCCATTCCTTTTTTGCCTTGTTCAAACATTCGGGAGAGATGTTCTTGTTGGACGTGCTGTATTTCATGTGCCATAACTGCGGCAATTTCATCTTCATTTTTGGCAGCTAAAATGAGGCCGCTATGTAATGCGATAATACCACCAGGGCCAGCGAAGGCATTAATGCTGTCGTCTTTAATAATGTAGAACTGAAACTTTCGATTTGTGGATACGTGTCTTAGTAATCGAGCGCCGATATCTCTAATATAGCTATTGAGTTCGGGGTCATCAATAATATCGGCTTGCTGGTAAAGTGCTTCTAAAAAAGCGAGGGATAAAACGTCTTCTTGTTGATTGCTGAACGAGGCACGATTGGGGCTGCCAAGTTCTGGTAATAGAATAGGCTTTTCTTCGCTAAAAGCGTTGCTGATAAAACAGGCAAGCATCACGCTAGCGATGACTTGCCACAGTATTTTCAATTATACGCCCCAGTTTTCCATAATGCGGACAACGCGTTTCACGCCATCGACATCACGCGTTACGGCAACAGCGATGCGTTGTTCTTCTCTTGTCATCAGGCCCATGAGGTAAACACTGCCATTTTCAACAACGATGGTGAGGTGCTTTGACTTGAAATCTCGTGTCGTTGCTAGTTTTGTGCGAACTTTGCTGGATAAGTAGCTATCTTCCGCGATTTGCGTTGTGCTTAAAGCTGGGCCAACTGTTAGTTCATTAATGACGTTTTTAACGCCCGGCGCGGATTGCGCTGCTTGATGCGCAAGAGCGCGAATGTTGTCATTTGCTACCTGACCAACCAGCAAGACAACACCGTTATATACGGTGTAGCGAATACGGTTAGGGCTATCTGCGAGCTTTTGTTGGTCAAGGAGTTCTTGAATGCGTGAGGTTGATGCATCATCTTGGGCAATTTGTGCTTGAGGGCGACGATCATCACTTAGCGCTACTGCACCAGCACCTGCGCCAGCGCCGACAACTAACGGTGCAGCTACGCAACCGCTCAAGAGAGTGACAGCAGCAGTAAGGGTAATCAGCAGTGTTTTGTGTAACATGTTTGTCTCCTAATAATATGCCGTTGAGGCATCGAATGCAGATTGAATCCATTCGGGATGTTGGTTTAATGTGTGAAATAATACTACATCAAAACGTAAGTTGCAGTCTTGATATTGATGATGGGTATGTAAAAAATAAAGCGCAGTACGTAGAATGCGCTGTTGTTTACGATAAGTGATGCTTTCGGCAGCACTAGCATAGTGCTTATTTTCGCGTAAACGAACTTCAACAAAGACTAATGTGTCATTTGTTAGAAAGATTAAATCGATTTCGCCACGGCGACAACGAAAGTTTTCTGCAATGCAGGTTAGTCCGCTTGCTTCAAGCAAGTTTTTCGCTAACTGCTCGCTGTGTTGTCCTTTTTCTTGAGTCTTACTCATTCACGGGTACGAGTTGATTTTGTTTGATACGTTGCCAGTTAAGCTGGCGTACCACTTGGTTGCTGGTGTTAATGAATAGTTTTCCTGTCATGCCTTCAACATTAATGGCTTGGGGATTGCCTAATAGTTGGTAGCTATCCCAACCAAGAGCCTCGAAAGGGGTTTCTGGTCCGGTCGGTGCTGTTAAATAAGGTGGTGTAAGTACCTGTATTTCATTGAACTCGGGTTCATTAAACACTTCGCCTTTGCGTATTGGCAGTAGTCGACTGGTTGCCAATATAGACCAGTTTGGGCGGTAATACTGAATAGCTGGCATGATGGCGTGTGCTTGCCGAGCATTGCCAAGTAAAATGAGTGCTTGAATATCTGTGCGTGCATGTGGTGGTGTTTCTAGCTTGGTATTAGTCAGTTTGCTAATGCGCTCGATGCGTTTTTGGCTTGCCTGAATACCGCCAGTTTGCAACAACCAGTCTCTTATATCTGGTAAGTTTTTATCGACCGTAATAACATAAACAGGGATTCTTAATTCGCTTGCTTGTTGTTGTAACGTGGTTAATAAACGTTGCTCTGTTGCATCGCCGCTGGTGACAATTGCTATTGGTCGCGTTGCTGATTTGAGTTTTGCAAGCAGTTGAGCAGCTTCATCCTCGGCAGGCAAGCCAAACTGAAGCGCTGCTGTTGGCGTGTCGATGCGATTGAGCAGTATTTGTTGTTTGTCTAGTAATGCTTGCGCGCCTTGAATATCGCCTTTTGTTAGTGGGCCAATGATCCAATCGGGAGAAAAGGCTTTTGCTTTTGCCATTAGCTGATCGCTTGGTAGCGGATCATGAATAAAAATAAGTTGTAACGCATTGTTAAGAGGGTGTTGTTGGTGTGCCGCACGAATGCCTTTTTCGATGTCTCGGTTAACTTCTGCTAAACTGGGGCGGTCGGGTAAAAGAATAACGACTTTTCGTAGTGCTTGCTGTTGTTGTTTAACAAATTCGGGCGTTTCTGTTGTTTCAACCACTGGTGCAATGATTGGTGAGGCAGCTGCGTTTTCTTCGGTTGTTTCTGGCTGCTTAATGGTTGCATTTGCCGTGTTGTCAACTGGAGGAATAACTGGTTTAGTTGCTTCGCTTGGGGTTTGCGTTTGCGCTGTCTGTTGGTTAGGTTGCGCTGCATTTTGCCCCGGAACAACAACTGGTGCAGGTGTGCGCGGCTTAGATGCGTTACAAGCGCCTAATGCAAGGCTGAGCAGGATTAAACTGGTAATGCGAGATGTTAATACTATTATTTTCATCGTAATATCGTGTGTTGTAGTAAAAAATTGGTAATAGGGTAACATAAGGTGCAACAGGAATCTTGGGTATTAGCGGGTCAATTATATATGGTGGCAACGCCGATTGGTAACTTGGCCGATATGACGAGTCGTGCTCAAGCTGTTTTGGCGCAAGTGGATATGATTGCAGCTGAGGATACGCGTCATACGGGCCAATTATTGGCAGCACTAGGTATTCGTAAGCAGATGATTAGTTTGCATGATCATAATGAGGCAGAGCGCGCCGCAGAACTCGTTGCGCGATTGCGTGCAGGTGCGTCTATGGCTTATGTTAGTGATGCGGGAACGCCAGCGATTTCAGATCCTGGTGCGCTTTTGGTCGCAGCTGCTGCAGCTGCCGAGATTCCTGTTGTTTCTGTTCCTGGTGCGAGTAGTGTATTAACTGCGATAGCGGGATCGGGCTTAGATGTTCGTAATGGTTTTACCTTTATGGGCTTTATTCCAGTCGCGAATAAAAGCAGACAAGCATGGTTGATGGAACTGAGCAATGCACAACGTGTTAGTGTTTTTTTTGAGGCGCCGCATCGTATTGTCGAGACGCTTTCTTGGTTGGCAGAAGCTTTTCCAGAGCGGCAGCTTGTTTTGGCCAAAGAGTTGACTAAGTTACATGAGCGTTATGTGCGAGGTTCAACGACTTTTGTCTTGGCTGCATTATTAGAAAATACGGATTGGCAGCGTGGCGAGTTTGTTTTACTCTTGGACGGCGTACGCGTGAAGCAGACAATAGAATCGGAAGTGTCTTTATCGGTACAGGCAGTGTTATTACCGTTGTTATCTGAGTTGTCGCTATCACAAGCGGTTAAATTGACTTGCGCAATTACAGGGCAAAAAAAGAAAGCTGTTTACGATTTAGCATTACAATGGCAAACAGCAAATACTAAGTGACTTTAAGACTTCAGCCTGTTAGACTGCGCTTGAGTGAATTAAACAATCGCTGGTAACTTTGGTTACTGGAGGAAAGTCCGGGCTCCACAGGACAGGATGCTAGGTAACGCCTAGGCAGCGTGAGCTGACGGAAAGTGCAACAGAGAGCTGAACCGCCGAAGCAACGTAAGTTGCTGGTAAGGGTGAAAAGGTGCGGTAAGAGCGCACCGCAGGACTGGCAACAGGACTGGCAGGGTAAACCCCATCCGGAGCAAGGTCAAATAGGGAAACAATTCATTTTCGGATGAATAGAAATGGTCCATTTCGTTTCCGGGTAGACCGCTACAGGTGTTAAGTGATTAACATCGCAGACGAATGATTGTTCATGACAGAACCCGGCTTATCGATTCACTCAATTTTTT
>JAEMQD010000117.1:42607-48027 GCA_022759035.1 Thiotrichales bacterium | reverse complement strand
GACACTTAGACACAATCTTTTTGATCACAGTGTTCACCATAGGCTTTCGATTCAAGTTGTAGCGTGCTGTGGTGAATGCCGAATTGATGTTCAAGCATTTCGTGCGCACTATCGAGTAAGTTCTGTGTATCTATGTTGTTTTGATACACAAGGTGCGCAGTAAGGGCATTTTGCTGGGTGCTGATTGCCCAAATATGCAGGTCGTGAACCGATTCAACGCCATCCAAACTTTGTAGTGCTTTTTTGACTGCTTGGCTATCAAGTGCATGTGGTACACCATCAAAGCTAAGGTGTAACGATTGGGTAAATACCGACCAAGTGCCTGCAATCACCACGCCAGCAATGACCAAGCTGATGACAGGATCGAGCCAATTTAGCCCAGCCCATAATGCCAATCCACCAGAAATGACGACACCCAGCGACACCAGTGCATCGGCTAACATATGTAGAAAAGCCGCACGGATATTTAAATCGTCGCCACCTTGTTTTAGAAACAGCCACGCGGTGATGCCGTTAATGAAAATACCTACACCTGCAACCCACATAATGGTTTCGCCATCCATGATGACAGGGGTGTTAAAGCGACTGATTGCCTCGTAAATCAGGTAGCTCATGGCGACTAATAAAATGAGCGCGTTGACCAAACTCGCCATGATGGACAATCGTTTCCAGCCATAAGTATGACGCGCACTGCTATGCCAGCGCGTTGCCCATAGCCCCAGCCAGGCTAACAATAACCCTGCAACATCACTTAAATTATGCCCAGCGTCGGCAAGTAAAGCGAGTGAATCGATTTGCCAACCGTAAAAGGCTTCTACCAGCACAAAAGCGACATTTAAGCCAACGCCAATGGCGAAGGTGGTGTTCATGTTGGTTGGGGTAGGATGATGGTGATGGTCGTGGGACATAATAGGCTTCTCGATGTGAAAGTCTGTTTATCATAACAAAAAAGGGAGCCAATAGGCTCCCCAAAAAAGAGGATTATGAAGACAACCCGATTACTGGTTAACAGGTGACTCTGGTGAAAGCAGGTAAGCAGTAATGTCTGCTACTTGTTCTGCCGTTAAAATGCCGTTGTGGCCTATACGTGGCATGTTTGAGCAGGCTACAAATGCTTGAGCATTGTAAATTTTTTCATAGGTGTAGCGTACTACCTCGGCAGAGGTTCCACGGTATTTACCATAGCCTGTTAGACTTGGACCCATATTGCCAGCGGCCACTTCTTTAGGGCTAACTGCATGGCAGGCGTAACAGTTGCCGCCATTGCCACCTTTTTGTTTCGCAACAGGGTCTGGTGCAATCACACCAATACGCATACCGAAACCAGAAGAAGTCAATTTTTCGCCATTTTTCCAGTCGCCCATTAAATTGCCAGAAGCAGGATATTTAATGTTCTGTTTTTCCCGAGCAATAATTTCACTGGCTTCTGCGCCTGTGGGTTGATTGGCGCGAACACTGCATGTTTTTTGTGTTTCATCTTGCTTCAAGCGGCTGAGGTCTTGACCTTCGCCTGCTGGAAAGCTTTTTGTAACCATTGCATCGATTTTGCTATTGATTTGTGTAAAGTCTTTTGCTGCATCGGCTGCAAAACCTGTACTTGAAAAAGCAAGGGTAACGGCAAGCGCTAGAGTGTTTAGTGTTTTCATTGTATCATTCTCCTATCTATTAACGCTTCATGCTAGGAATATTGAGCTTACCGTTTTCTGCTTGCTTTGTTAAGAAGGCAATTAACGCGATAGCACCATCAGAACCGTATTCAATATCAGGCAAACGCATTTGCCAGTTACAATCCCACATACGGTGTTCATTATTGCGAACGAGATTGTGCGACACACGATAGGTTGGCCAATTGGTCATGGTTTTAGTGATATCTTCTTTGTTATAAGCATTTACCAATGGTTGCAAACGAATGCGTTGACCATCGGCAGCATGACACGATGCACAAGCGAAGTCCATGCTGCCATGACGACGCCAAAATAATCCTTCACCCAAGGCAATGGCTTCTTTTTCTTTTGCATGCGACGTGCTTGGCTTTAATGGCATGTCATGCCGCGTTTAAGGTCGGGAACATCTAAAAACCTTTTTAGGCTTTCCCAAAAGCGTATCGCAATAGAAAGTTTTGTGGTTGACATCCATTAAACTTTATTGATAGCATATTTCCATTATTTTAGAAATATAGAAACAACATGAATGAACAGGTCGCGGTTACTGCCTTATCTGCCATTGCCCACGAGGGGCGTTTGGCGATATTTCGTTTATTGGTTCAGTCGGCTGATGCGGTGGCAGCAGGTGATATTGCGGCGGCTTTAGCGATTCCTGCCTCCACTTTGTCGTTCCACTTAAAAGCCTTGCAGCAAGCGGGGTTGATTGTGGTGCGCCAAGAGGGGCGGTTTATGTACTACTCACCCAACCGTGAAGCCTTTAACAGTCTGTTGGCTTATTTAACCGAAAACTGCTGCGGTGGCGGCGGCTGTCCCATTGCGCATCAAGGAGAAAGCAGATGTCAAGCTTAAAAAATTGGGCAATTAAACAGCCCGTGATGTTTCTTATCGGCTTTGCCGTTTTATGGGTGCTGGCTTATGGGCAATTACCGAGTTGGTCGCAAGCCTTGGTGGATCTGCTTCCCATCGCTAAAGACAGTCACTTATACGAAGCCTTAAGTTTTTTCTTTTACGACGTACCCAAAATTTTGATGCTTTTGGTGGCGATTACCTTGGTAATGGGCATCATCAATTCTTATTTTAGTCCCGAAAAAACCCGTGCTTTGCTGGCGGGTAAACATGAAGGCGTTGGAAATGTTTTTGCTGCTTTATTAGGCATTGTTACCCCATTTTGTTCCTGTTCAGCAGTGCCGTTATTTGTCGGCTTTTTGCAGGCAGGTGTGCCTTTGGGGGTGACTTTTTCGTTCTTAATTTCAGCACCCATGGTCAACGAAATTGCTTTGGTGATGTTGTACGGTTTGTTTGGCTGGGAAATTGCCGCACTCTATTTAGGCATGGGCTTGTTGGTGGCGATTGTTGCTGGTTTTGTGATTGGTAAGTTGGGCATGGAGCATCATTTAGAAGATTGGGTGCAGGCTTTGCGCAAACTAGAAGGTCAGGCCGTAGATACCGTTTTCAGCTTTGGTCAGCGTTTAGAAAAAGGCTTTGATACGGTTAAAGACATTGTCGGTAAAGTTTGGCTTTATGTGGTGCTGGGTATTGCTGTGGGGGCGGGCATTCATGGCTATGTGCCAGCCGATGCTATGGCAAGTTTGCTCGGAAAAGACTGGTGGTCTGTTCCTTTGGCGGTGCTGGTGGGTGTGCCTTTGTACGCCAATGCGGCGGGTATTATTCCCATTGTCCAAGCGTTAATGGCAAAAGGTGCTGCCTTGGGTACGGTGTTGGCATTTATGATGAGCGTCATCGCCTTGTCTTTGCCTGAGATGATTATTTTGCGCAAAGTGCTCAAACCACGCTTAATCGCCACCTTTGTTGGCGTAGTGGCAAGCGGCATTTTGTTGGTTGGTTTTGTTTTTAATACACTGCTTTAAGGAGCAAATCATGGAAATTAAAGTACTCGGTACGGGCTGTGCCAATTGTAAGAATACTCAAAAGCTGATTGAGGCTGTGGCACAAGAAAAACACATTCCTGTTACGGTGATTAAGGTTGAAGCCATTGAAGAGATTATGGCGTTTGGTGTGGCAACCACCCCTGCGGTTGTTGTTAATGGTGTGGTGGTGCATAGTGGTGGCGTACCTAGCCGCGACAAGGTATTGTCAATGTTAGGTTGTGATGAGAAAACAGCTGCCTGCTGTTCAGGGGGTAATTGTGCCTCTACCACCCCAGAAGACACCAAGCCAGCAAGCACAACTGCCTGCTGTTCATCAACAAGTGAAAGCAAGCCTGCCAGTGCTAATACTGCCCCAAGCAGTTGCACAACAGGAACATGTGGCAGCGATGTCGGCGCAAAAAATGGCATGGGGGTCGATGCGCTGATTAACCTGATGTCAGGGTCAATGGTATTGTTGGGGTTGCTACTGGCGCATCTGTCGGGTACGGTTGATATGACATCGGCGAGCTGGCTGTGGTTGCCTGCTTTTGTTGGTATCAATTTGATTCAATTTGCTTTCACGGGCTTTTGTCCTGCCAAGCGCATCTTTGAAAAGATGGGCGTTAAAAAGTCGTGTTGTTAGGATAAGGGAACCGCTAAAAAACTCGCTTTGCTTGTTTTTAGCCTTCCCGTTAGGTTTTTAGAGGTACCCATAAGTATATGAATAGCGATGTTAATCAAGCAAAAATTATTCCCGATATGCTTTGTTACTGTTTTGGCTGGACAAAAACAGCCATTGCTACTGAGCTGATACAAACGGGAAAAACCAAAGCCTTACACGACATTCGTTTTAAAATGAAAACGAAGGGTTGTTCTTGCGCAACCCTCAACCCATCGGGAAAATGCTGTTTGACCGATGTGAAAGTATTTATCAATGAAAAAAAGGAAGCATCACAATGAAACCATTATGGTTAATTGGGGCGGTTACCGCCATTGTTTCACAAGCGGTGTTGGCAGCACCTGTACAAGTTAAATTCGACAAGGTTGCCGATAATGTTTATGCCTATATTGGGCAAACAGGTGACCGCACAAAAGATAATTACGGTCTAAACGCTAATTATGGCTTGGTTGTGACCGATAAAGGGGCAGTTTTGATCGATTCTGGTCCTTCTTACACTGCCGCCAAGCAGTTAGAAGCAGCGGCTGCAAAAGTGACCAAGCAACCGATTGTTGCTGTGATCAATACAGGTAGTCAAGATCACCGTTGGTTAGGCAATGGCTATTTTGCGAGCAAAGGCGCTGAAATTATCGCCTTACAACGCACGGTTGATACCCAGAAAAAAGAAGCGGCAGGTGAAATCGAAGGCTTAAAAAATGCTTTGAGCGAGCAAATGACAGGTACAGAGCCAGTTCATGCAGCAAAACCGATTAGCGACGACAATAAAACCCTAACCATTGGTGGCACGGACTTTGTGGTGCGTTATTTTGCCGATGCCCATTTTGCCGGTGATGCAACGGTTTACTTGCCAAAAACCAAGGTATTATTCAGCGGCGATCATGCCTATGTTGATCGTATCATAGGCGTTTTACCAGGCCATTCCAATCCTAAAACATGGCAGAAGGCCATCCATGCCATGGTTGAAACCTATCCTGATGCAAAAGTCGTCCCAGGTCATGGCAAGGTTTGTGATATGGCATTGGTGAAAAAAGAGCCGATGGCGTATTTAGATTTTTTAAATGATGTGGTTGGTAAAGCTGCTGCAAACATGGAAGAAATTGATGTTGTGTCAGCTAAGGCCAAAGATTTACCCCAGTTTAAGCATTTGGGTAGTTACGATGTATTGCATCCGAAAAATGTTAACAGTACTTTTTTGTTCTACGAGCAAGG